>CAZIRH010000009.1:28159-29315 GCA_964541065.1 uncultured Solibacteraceae bacterium | reverse complement strand
GCCAACTTCAGCTCGATCGCCATCCAGATCGGCGGCATAGGGGCGCTGGCGCCGAACCGCAAGAGCGACCTGGCGCGGCTGGGTCTGCGCGCCGTGGCGGCCGGCACCATGGCCAACTTCATGTCGGCCTGCATCGCGGGGATGCTGCTGTGAGGGAGATCGACGAAGCCAGGCGGTTCCTCCAGGCCCGCGCCGGCAGACAACCGCGCGTCGGCGTGGTGCTGGGCAGCGGGCTGGGCGCCTTCGCCGCGGAGCTGGACGACTGCGTGGCCCTGCCCTACCGCGAGATTCCCCACTGGCCGCAGCCCAGCGCAGTGGGGCACGCCGGGGAGTTGGTCTTCGGGACGCTGGGCAAGCTGGAAGTGGCGGTGATGTCCGGGCGGGTGCACCTCTATGAGGGCTATACACCGGCCCAGGTCGTTTTCGGCGTCCGCGTGCTTGCCGGCCTGGGCGTGCGCGTCCTGGTGCTGACCTGCGCCGCCGGCGGCATCAACCTTCGGTTCCGGCGCGGCGGCCTGGTGCTCGTCTCCGATCACCTCAACCTGCAAGGCGCGAACCCGCTGGTCGGGCCCAACGACGATTCCCTGGGACCGCGCTTCCCGGACATGTCTGAAGCCTACTCGCCCCGGCTGCGGGCCGTCGCCCGGCAGGTAGCGGCCGAGCAGGGCCTCGAACTGGCCGAGGGCGTCTACGCCGCCCTGCTGGGGCCCTCCTTCGAAACGCCTGCCGAAATCCGCTGCCTGCGCGCCATGGGCGCCGACCTGGCGGGCATGTCCACCGCTCCCGAGGTGATCGCCGCGAACCATATGGGGCTGGAAGCGCTGGCCATCGCCTGCGTCACCAACATGGCTGCCGGCATCCTGCCCCAGAAGCTGAGCCACCTGGAGGTGCTCGAGACCGGCGAGATGGTCCGCGAGACCCTGCTGAGGTTCCTCAAAGCGCTGCTCCCGCGCCTGGAGGCTTGAATGGACCCCCTCATCGAAGCCGCGCTGCGCGCCCGCGAGAACGCCCACGCGCCGTTTTCCGGATTCAAGGTCGGCGCCGCCGTCGAAGATGATGCCGGGCGCGTGTGGGCCGGGTGCAATATCGAGAACGCCACCTACGGCCTGACGGTGTGCGCCGAGCGCGTGGCCGTCTTCAAAGCCCTCTCCGAGGG
>CAZIRH010000009.1:0-28149 GCA_964541065.1 uncultured Solibacteraceae bacterium | reverse complement strand
CCGTTTCACGCGCGTAGCGGTGGTGGCGGACACCGCGCTGCTGACGCCGCCCTGCGGCGCCTGCCGCCAGATCCTGTGGGAATTCTGCGGGGACATCGAGCTGGTCCTCGCCAACCTGGCAGGGCAGACCGAGCGGCTCCGCCTCGCCGCCCTGCTGCCGAGGCCGTTCGATGCGTCGTTTATTCGTTAGTCTCTTCCTGCTGACCCTGGCCTGGGCCGAGCCAGTTGACTGGATCTGGAGCGCGCGCTACGTCCTCACCATGGACGGCGCGCGGCGCGTTATCGACCACGGCGCGGTGGCCATCCGGGGCGACGGCATCGTCGCCGTGGGCACGCGGGCCGAGATCGACCGGCGCTACCAGCCCCGGCAACGGCTGGATCGCCCTCAGGCCGTGATTCTGCCCGGCCTGGTCAACGCCCACACGCACGTGCCCATGACCCTGATGCGCGGCCTGGCCGACGATCTGCGGCTCCAGGAATGGCTCGAGAAGTACATCTTCCCGGCCGAAGCCAAGAACCTCTCGGCGGACTACGTGCGCTGGGGCACGCGGCTGGGCTGCCTGGAGATGCTGCTGGCGGGCACCACCACCTTTGCCGAGATGTACTACTTCGAGGACGTCGTCGCCGAAGCCACCCGGGAGGCCGGCATGCGGGGTGTGCTGGGCGAAACCATCATCGGCTTCCCCGTGGCCGACGCCAAGACGCCGGCCGAAGCGCTGCGGTTCACCGAGCGCTACATCCAGCGCTTTCGCCACGATCCGCTGATCACGCCGGCTGTGGCCCCGCACGCCGCCTACACCAACTCCGAAGAGACGCTCCGCGCCTGCCGTGCGCTGGCCAACCGCTACGGGGTTCCTTTGATGACCCACGTGGCCGAGACCCGGCGCGAGCGGGAAGACAGCCTGGCGAAGTGGGGCCAGAGCCCGACGGCGGTGCTGGATTCCTGGGGCGTGCTTCAGGGCCGCACGCTGGTGGCGCACGCCGTCTGGGTGGATGACGCCGACCTGAAGATCCTCCAGGCGCGCGGCGTGGGCATCGCCCACTGCCCTTCCAGCAACACCAAGCTGGCCAGCGGTGTGGCGCCGGTGGTGAAGATGCTGGCGGCGGGCTTGGCTGTGGGACTGGGCACCGACGGCCCGGCCGGATCCAACAACGACTTGAACCTCTTCGAGGAAATGGACCTGGCGGCCAAGCTCCAGAAGGTCACCACCGGCGACCCGGAAGCCCTCCCGGCGCGGCAGGCCCTCGAGATGGCCACCATCCTGGGCGCCCGCGCCCTGGGCCTGGAGCAGCAGATCGGGTCGCTGGAAGCCGGCAAGCGCGCCGACCTGATCACCGTTGCCCTGGACGCCCCCCACTCCGTCCCGCTGTTCAACCTCTACTCACAACTGGTCTACGCGCTCAAGGCATCAGATGTCCGCGACGTCATGGTCAACGGCCGCCCGCTGCTTCGCGACCGCCAGGCGCTGACGCTCAATCCGGCGCAGGTCCTGGAGAAGGCGGTCGAGTACGGTCGGCAGGTCCGCCTGACCCTGGGACGGTAAGGCTCGGATGGGCCATCCCGTACGTACCAGTACGGCGTTTTTCGCACTTCGGGCATTGACCACTGAGAAGTGCTCGTGCTATTCTGACCGGGTCAGTTCAATTAGGGAGCGTCCTTTATGCCCAAAAAGTGTTCTAGCCTCGTGTTCAGCGTGATGATACTGTTGCTCGCCGCCGCTCCGGCGATCCCGAGCATTGTCAGCATTACTGGCAACATCGTAATCGTAGGGCCGCCGGCTTCGGTGATCACCGGACAATACCAGAACAACGGCAACATCCGGTTGTTCGAAGAACAGGAGGCGATCGAGTTGACCTCCAGGGTGTGGGTGGACATCGTATCGCCTGGCAGGTACGATGAACCGGGGGACCTGGAGGACGACGCCTTCCTCCGGCGAGACACCATGGTGGCCAGCTACCTCCTCCACGCCGATCCCAGGAATCCACCCCAGGAATACCAGGGCACGGTGGAGTTTGACATGGACATCCTGGGGGTGATCGTGAGGCGCAACCGCCTGCGCAACACCGATGCCATGCTGGGCGCCCCCGGAACCGCGTACCCTGACGACTCGTATCCGTCCACCGGGCTGGAGCTGGACCCCGACGAGGACTGGGTGCGGCTGATCGATCAGCGCACCTTGCGGGTGCATTTCACGGTTCACAACGCCGTGGACGAGGTGCGCGTGCTCACGGCCATCCCCGAGCCGGGAAGCTGGCTGCTGTTGGCCAGCGGCCTGCTGGGCCTGGGGTTGGGGCAGCGGCGCCGGCTTCTCCGGTAGGGTGACCCGCGGAGTGCTCCACCGGCGGCGGGAGTGTCGCTGTGGCGATGATCAGAGGCGCCGCAGAAACCGCCTGACCTCGTCGTGGCTTCCGAGAAAGACGAACGTCGCGGCGTCTTCAGCCAGGAGGAACAGCGCCCGGAGCGACAGCCCGGCCCGGACTTCCCAAACGCCGCTGGGGTGGAGCTTCCGCAGGCCAGGCCCGCGGTGGGCCTGTGGCTCGCGGAGCACCGCCTCCAACGCAAGCATTACCCGCAGCACCGAGATGCGGTCCTCCGGCGCAGCCTGGGCCCAGGCGCGGAGGAAGCGCTCCGTCAGGGTGATGCTCAAGACTTCCTCGCGGCGCGCCGTTCCAAGTACTTGACGGCGGCCTGCGCGGTGCGGAAGCTCTTGCCTGGCGCGCTTTCCGCGATCTCCCAGAGGCGTCGGGCCTGGCGGTCCGAAATCTGCAGCGCCAGCTCCAGGTCGGAATCATCCACCGGGCGCAGGCAGGCCACCGGGCGCGAGTCCTTGATGATGACCACGTCCTCCCCGCCCCTGGCCAGGTCAATCAGCCGGCCCAGGTTCCGCCGAACCTCAGATACGGATCGCGTAATCATTGGATCACCTTACAAGGTACCAAATTCGAATCAAAATGTGTACCGCAACGCCAACTGGATGATGCGGCTGGCGGTGTCGTTGCGCGAGGCGCCCACGAAGTTCAGCGGGATGTAGGTGCCGGTGATGGCGCCGAAGGCCTGGCTGAGCACGCCGGACGACGGGAAGCTGAACCGCGGCGCGTTAGTCGTGCTGTACATTTCGGCACGGAAGCTCACCCGGTGACCCTCCCGCACCCGGAAAGCCTTCGCGATCCCCAGGTCGAAGTCCTTGATGCCCGGCCCGAAGATAATGTTGCGCCCGAGGGAGTCCTTGCCGCTGGCGCCCGGATCGAACGGCCGCTGCGCCTGCGGCGTCCGGAAAGTGGGATAGAAACCCTCCACCGGAAGCTGGAGCTTCGAGATCTGCTGGCCGGTGACCGGGTCGGTACGGCCATTGTCCACGGAACGGTGGTACAGCGAGGCGTTCAGCCTCCCAGCAGCCACCCGATGAGACCCCGGGACTTCTGGAACCACGGCAGCGTGTAGCCGTAGTTCGCGCTCATGCGGTGGGGCTGGTCGAAATCGCTCAATCCGTGCAGGCTGCGCGCCGAACCGTCTTCGGTCAGCGTGGCGCCGCCGGCCGCCTGCCGCTCCAAGGTCAAGTTGTGGAACAGGCCAAAGCCACCGCGCACGACCAGGCGGCCCTCGCCGCCCGTCAGGCGGCTCCAGAACTCGGAGCGCGTCTGGGGCGTCCAGGCGCTGGCGGCGGAAGTCGAGGCCGGCCTTCAGAATGTGCCGGCCGCGCACGTGCGAGAGGTTGTAGACGAACTGGTAGTCGGTCTGGTAGCGGTGGATGGGGAACTGCCCGGCGCTGCCCATGATTGGTGCCTTCCGAGGAATCGTCGTTGTTGACGCCGCTGTAGCCGCGGCACCTCCTCGATGACCGTCACCTGCGTGGAGACCGTGGCCGGCTGGAGCTGGAAATCCACTACGCGGGTGGAGTTGAGTTCCACCGGAGCGGTGCGGCGCGTGGCCGTGAGGCCGGTGTCCTCGTCCTTGACCGTGACCTTGGCGCCGGCGATAACGGCGCCGCTGGCATCCAGCACGCGGCCCTCCAAGGTCCCGGTTACGGTCTGCGCGCAGGCGCAGGCAGGCCAACACAAGATCGCGAGTGTAGTTCACAGCGATATCTGGCAGCTCCCTTTCGCTCGTTATAGAGCCGTCTCACGGATTGAACTCGGAGCCCCGACTTTGGTACAACGAAGTTGCCGCGGTCGATGACTTACTACGAAGAGCTGGGCCTGACGCCCACCGCGTCGGCCGACGAGATCCGCCACGCCTACAAGAACCTGGTGCGCATTCTGCACCCGGATCCGCACAGCGACGAGACTCTCCGCAGCCTGGCGGAGCTGCAAATGAAGCGACTCAACGCCATCTACGCCGTGCTGAGCGATCCCGCCCAACGCCGGGCGTACGACCTGGCGTTCGAGGCGGCTCCGGGCGAGCCCCTCCGGCCGCGGGCGGCTGCACCCGGGCGCGGCAGACGAGGCTGGCGCGGATTCCTGTTGGACTCCAGCGATCTGCGGTTCGCCGCCTGGCTGGCCGCCGGCTGCGTGGTGTTGCTCGGCATCGTGTGGCTGCTGACGGAAAGCCGGACTCCCCGGGTGCTGCCCCGCCGGGGCGCAGGCGCGCCGCCAGCCGGCCCAATCGGGGTGGGGACGCCCGCCGCTCCGGCGCCCTCGGCCGAGGAGGCGCTTCGCAAGGAGCTGGCACAACTGCGGCGCAGGCTGGACCTGGCGGAGGCGCAGCGCGACGCCGCCCGTGCGGAGGCCACCGAACTCCGCTTTCGCGAGCCGGCGCCCGGCCCGCTGGCCAAGCCCGCGCCGAGCACCAGGAGCAGACCGGCGGCCTCCGTGCCCGAGCCGCCGCCCCCCGTCTCGGATACGGCCGCGGCAGCGGAAGCGCCTTCCGGCGCCCGCCTGCCCCTGCCGGGCTCGCCAGCCCCTTTCCCCAGCACCACGCGCGACGAGAGCAGCTCCCGCTTCGCCGGCACGTGGTTCTACACTCCGCCCCGCGTGGCTTCCGCCCCGAAGTCCCTCTACCCGCCCGAGTACATCGAGGTGGCCATCGTGCAGGAAGCCGGGGAGCTCCGCGGCCGCTACTACGGCCGCTACCGCGTGACCGACCGGGCCATTTCCCCGGAGGTTATCTTCCGCTTCGAGGGCCGCCCGCAGCAGGACAGCGCGGTGCTCGAGTGGCACGGCGGCGGGGGCGCCCGCGGCGAGATCCGCCTCAAGCTGCTTTCCGAGAACTCGATGGAAGTCAACTGGTCGGCCACCGACTTGGGCAGCACGCCCGGCCTGGCCGCCGGCACCGCAGTGTTGTTCCGCCGGATCGAGTAGCTCTACTCCACCAGGCGCGCGGCGGCCTGATCGAGAAACCACGCCACCCCGCGGCCGTGGTGTGAGGCCATCTGCGAGGGGTACTCCTTGGGGTTGTACGGCTCATTGAAGATGGCGCGCACGGCTTCGGCTTTGTCCGGCCCGGTGGCCAGGAAGACGGTGTGCCGAGCGGCCAGCATGACCCCGGGCAGCAGCGTGATGCGCCACTGGAACAGTCTCTCGACGTAGACTGCCGCGGCGATCCCCTCGCGGTCTTCGATCAGCGGCTCGCCCGGAAACAGGCTGGCGGTCGAGGCGTCGGCGCCGAGACCGCGGTGGATCACGTCGAAGCGGGGCATCTCGCCTTCGTCCACTCCGAAGAACTCGCGGATCTCGGTGGCGTAGCGCCGCGCGGCCGCGTCGGGCCTCAGTTCCCCCTCGATGCGGTGGACGTTGCGCTGCGGAAACCCGGCGGGCCGCAGGAAGCACTCCGCCGCCAGCCGGTAGTTGCTTTGCGGGTCGGTAGGCGGCACCGCGCGCGCGTCCACCCAGAACAGGTGCACGCGGTCCCAGTCGAAGCGCGAGACCGCCAGGGCTTCGAACATCACCCGCGGCGTGGTGCCCCCCGACACCGCCAGCGTGGCGAACGGCCGCCCCGAGAGGGCCTCTTCCAGCCGCGCCACCACGTGATGGCCACACGCCTCGGCCGCCGCGCGCGGATCCGGATAAGAGAACCAGCGAACGCTCACGGCGCCCCCAGCTTCTCCAGCACGGCTTCAGTGACCTGCTGCGTGCCCGAGTCCCCGCCCAGGTCGGGCGTGCGCGCGCGCCCCTCGGCCAGCACCGCGCTCACCGCCCCCTCGACCGCCCGCGCCGCCTCCGCGCACCCCAGGTGATCCAGCATCATGGCCCCGGACAGAATCGCCGCCATGGGGTTGGCGATGCCCTTGCCCGCGATGTCCAGCGCCGAGCCGTGCACCGGCTCGAACAGCGAGGGATGCCGGCGCGTGGGATCCAGATTGCCGCTGGGCGCCAGCCCGATGCTCCCCGTCACCATCGCCGACAGATCGCTCAGGATGTCGCCGAACAGGTTCGACGCCACCACCACGTCGAAGCTCTCCGGCCGCCGCACGAAGTTCATGGCTGCCGCGTCCACCAGCAGGCTCTCGGTCTCGACCGACGGAAACTCCTGCGCCACACCGGCGAACACGCGGTCCCACAGCACCATGCTGTAGCCCTGCGCGTTGGACTTGGTCACCGAGGTGACGCGCTTCTTCTGGTTCCTCCGGAGCGCCAGCTCGAAGGCGAAGCGCACCACCCGCTCGATTCCCCGCCGCGTGAACACGCTGGTCTGGATGGCCACTTCCTGCGGCTGCTGGTGGTAGACCATCCCGCCCACCTGGGCGTATTCCCCTTCGGTGTTCTCGCGCACCACCACCAGGTCGATATCGCCCGCTTTCCGCCCGGCCAGCGGCGATTCCACGCCCGGGTACAGAACTGCCGGCCGCACGTTGGCGTACAGGTCCAGCGCGCGCCGGATGGGCAGCAGCAGCCCGTTCAGGGTGACGTGGTCGGGAATGTCCGGATGCCCCACCGCGCCCAGCAGGATCGCCTCGAACCCGGCCAACAGTTCGATCGCCTGAGGCGGCATCATCCGCCCGTGCTGGAAGTAGTACTCCGCGCCCCACCCGAAGTCCTCGAACGTGAAGCTCAGCTCATACCGCTGGCCGGCCACCTCCAGCACACGCTTGGCCGAGGAGATCACCTCCGGCCCGATGCCATCGCCCGCAATCACGGCGATTGACAGAGTCTTCATGGTTCGTCCCCCTGCCGTGGAACTCTCACTGTCAGAGATTGTATACAATCTTGAGAAATGGAACCAGATCGGACCGTCCCCCTCCGCACCAGAAGAGAGTTCGTTCGCCTGGGTCTGCTGGGCGCGCCGCTCGCCGCCGCCGCCCACGCCCGGTCCTGCATCCTGATCTGGCAGATCGGCGGGCTCAGCCACCTGGACACCTTCGATATGAAGCCCGGCGCCCCGCGCGAGATCCGCGGCGAGTTTCGCAGCATGGCGACCACCGTGCCCGGCATCCGCATCTCGGAGCACCTGCCCCTCATCGCTCGCCAGATGCGCAAGCTCACCATCCTGCGCTCGATGTGCTCCTCGGAGACCAACCACGAGCGGGCGCGATGGCGCCTGGAAATCGGACGCACGCTCACTCCGGTCGGTGGCCCGGTGGAATACTACGGAGAAACGCCGCTGGGACGGGGGTGCCTGGCGGCACGCCGGGCGGTCGAAGCCGGGGCGCGCCTGGTCACCGTAGGAGGCCCTCGCCTCGCCTACGACACCCACGCGGACAACTTCCGCCGCCTCCAGCACGTCCTGCTGCCCGAGTTCGACCGCGCCTTCGCCGGCTTGATCGAGGATCTGGAGCAGCGCGGCCTGCTGGCCTCCACCCTGGTGATCGCCCTGGGCGAGTTCGGACGCACCCCGCGGATCAACCCGCAAGGCGGCCGCGATCACCACTCCCGGGCCTGGTCCATCGTGCTGGCCGGCGCGGGCCTGCCGGGCGGGCGCGTGCTGGGAGCCACGGACCGCTACGGCGAGGAAGTGACTGATCTACCCGTGGCTCCGGAAGATCTCTTACGAACGGTTTACGTGCTGCTGGGCGCACCCCAGACCCCCGACCGCCTGGTCGCGGGGCGCGTCATCAGATCCCTTTGGGCCTGATCCGCCTTCTCCTGTCCTTTTGCCTTTTGCCTCTTGCCTTGCGGCGCCCCAGGCTGTTCAACCCTCCCGGAACTGCCGATACCCAAAGCAGCCGCCCATGTGCGACCACGACCAGATGCTCGCCCAGTTCAACCGCCTGATGCGGGAGATGGAACGGGGCTCGGTCACGCGCACCTGCTTCCAGCCCTGGGAAGTCGAGTTGCTCGTGGACATGGACACTTGCAGCCTGCCCAGCCGCCGAAAGGGGGAAACCCTGCGCAGGTACCAAAAGGCCTTCCGGCGCCGCATGGAGCAAGGCGCCCAACCGCTGAAGCTGTCCGAATACCTCCGCGCCCGCTAGTGGCCCGTAGCCCAATCCCGTGCGCTACTGGACCCGAGATGCCTGCCGGACGGCGAAGATTCTCGAAAAACGACCTCCTCTGCCCCTTTTGCCTTTGCCTTGCGGCGCAGCCCCCCTGCGCTATCCTGGGGAAATGCCGACCGAAAGCGGAAGCGCCCCGCAGGGAGAGTCTACGCCGGGCCCCCGGATGGTGTTCTGCGTGAAGTTTCAGAAGGAGTTGCCGGGCCTCGACCAGGTGCCCTTCGAAGGCCACCCTATCGGCCAGCGCATCTACGACCACGTCTCCCGGCAGGCCTGGAAGTTGTGGCTCGACCACATGAAGCTCGTCATGAACGAGTACCGGCTGAACCTCTCCAACCCTCAGGCGCAGGAGTTCCTGCTTCAGATGATGGAGCAGTACTTCTTCGGCGAGGGCGCCGCTTTCCCTCCCGACTATGCCCCGCCCGGCGCCACACTGTAGGCGCCGGCGCCCGCAATCTCATTGGTCCTTCCAGAACAGCTCGGCATCCGAGCGGCGCACGTAGTTGGCGTCGAGCGCAGCCGGATCCTGGGCCAGCCCGGCCCGCAAACGGGCCGCGGCGATCATCCCGACGGCCCCGGCCAGCGCGCGTGGCGTCTCCCGCAACGAGGCATCCGCGAAGCGCGTGCCGGCCAGCGCCGCCCGGAAGGGGCTGAAATCGGTGGAAAGAAACTCCAGTTCTCCCGCGGGCAGGCCCCCGAGCCAGTCGGCGAACTTCCCGACCACCTCCGGGGACACGATCTCCAGCGCAGCGTTGTAGACCGCACCGTAGATCTCTCCGCGCCGCGCGTCCACCACCACCGCCCGCAGAGGCGTCCGGCCGAACCACGCAATCGCCTGGAGGTTCGACACCGCCACCGCCGGCTTCCCATGGGCCTCCGCCAGGCCTTTCGCCGCCGCCAGTCCCACGCGCACTCCGGTGAACGACCCCGGCCCGGCGGCCGCGGCGAAGCAATCCACCTCCGCCGTCGTCCAGCCGCGCCGCGCCAGCAACCGCTCCAGATGCTCCCAGACGAGGTGCCCGAACCCCTCAGCGGAGTGCAGCAGCACTTCTTCCAGCAGGCGGTCCGCCTCGATCAGGGCGAGGCTCCCGAACTCGGTGGTGGTGTCGATGGCCAGGAGGCGGGACATCACTCGGCGAGCCTGTAGATGCGAACCAGCGAGTAGACCTTGCCGTTCGCGTTCATGCCATACAGGCGCATGTCCAGCACCGCCGGCACGTCCCGGGGGACGCCCCGGGGGAGGCGCAGGGTCCCCTGCGGCCCGGTGCCCACCACGCGGTAGCCCTGACCCTCGGCCGAGACTTCACCCGTCCATAGCCACATCATCGAGCGCGTGGCGCGCGTGTCCCGCGTCACCTTCACCGCGTAGTTGCCCGGCTTCCCCAGCGACAGCGCCTCCCCGGCCGGCTCGACCAGCTCGAAGGGAATCTTCTGCGGGTTCTGCTCGACCTCCTGCATCAGCACGGGTCGCGAGTCGAATCTGTAGGACCGCAGCATGGACTCCATGCGCCCCTCGCGGTAGAGGTGCAGCACCCAGTCGTGGCTGCGATCGGGAGGCTCTCCGCTGAACCGGTCGCCCTTGAAGTCCTTCCTCTGCCTGATTGACTCGCCGGTGGCGGGGTTGAACCAGGCCACCTGATAGCTGTGCCTCTCGACGACCATCTCCACCGGCCCCGGCTTCTCGAAGTAGACCACGTATTCGACGCCCTCCAGCGCCAGCGCCCTGCCGCCGTCCACGTCGAAGTACGGCTCCAGTTCCCAGTGCCGGGTGCCGGAGAAGAAGTCGAACCACGCGGTCATCTGCCGGGCGCCGGGCGAATCCAGGTACTTGGCGTCCACGCCGAACTTGCCGCCGCCGTAAGTCCCCGTGTTCCCGAAGGTGGGGTACTGCCCGTTCATGGTGGCGTTCCATAAGCGCCGCCGGAAGGCGTCCGTGTCCACATGGTGCGGGTGCGTCCGGCCGGCGCCGCTGTCCTCATAGGCGAACTCGCAGTTGACCGACGGCGCCGCATGGAGCTGGTGCTCGATGGCTCCCAAATCGTCGGAAGAAGACTGGTACGCCAGGTAGTTCATCCAGCCGTCGCCCAGCAAGGGCGCCGAGGTGGCCACCGTGTGCGTCGAGCGCGGGTGCTCGTAAGGATCCAGCTTCTTGATCAGCGCGCCGATCTCCTTGAGCAGCGCGCGCCCGTTCGCGTACTCCTCGAATTCCTGCACGCCCTGCCAGGTCACGTGCAGGGCCGCGTAGCGCGCCACCACGAAGCGGATGTAGCGCTCCCGCTGCTCCCAAGTAGGGAACAATGTCGCCAGGTGATTCTCGTCCCAGCCCAGCACCAGGTCGGCGATGATGCCCTTGCCGTTCATCGCGAGCACGCGCTGGTCCACTTCGCGGAAGTGCTCGGGATTGGGCCGGTCCGGCGCGGGGAACGAGCGCGCCGGCTCGTCGGCCCGCTCGAGGATCACGCCGCGCAGGTGGTTGAATTTCTGGCGCGCCCGGGTCTCGAGGATCTGCTCGAACAGCGGGCGGGGGATGAGCGCGAAGTTGTAGAGCGTATCGCCCATCCACAGGTGGGGCGTGAACTTGAGGTCATCCACCGACGCCCAGTGATGCACGTTGGCCGGCCTGAGGAAGCCCGCTGAGCCGGAATCCGTCGCGGCGATGCGCCCCTGCTGGTCGTTGAAGCGCGCAATATTGCTGGTGACACGAAAGGCCCACTCGCCGGGGTCGGTGGGCGTGAAGCGCACTACTATGCGGCGGCCGCCGTCCCAGAAACCCGGCAGGCGCAGCGTGCGGTAGCGCGGCGAGCGGAACTCGACCTCCAGCGCCACGCTCAGGTAAGGATTCGGGTGCGCAGCGGCTTCCTGCTCGGTCAGCTCAAAGAGCAGGTCGCAGGGCGAGTATGCGGGCGTGGGCGGGCACGTATTCTGCGCGCACAGCCAGCCCGCCGCCGCCAGGCCCGGCAGTAGCACGCGCCACACCATGCTCCTATAGTAGCCGGGCAGGCCGGCCATCGCGTATCATGCAGGGTGCCCGACATGCGCACTGTGCTGCCAGACCGGCGATCCTCGCCGGGCGGCGAGGGTTTCCCAACCACAGCCTCTTGTGCTCCTTTTGCCCTTTGCCTTTTGCCTTTTGCCTTGCAGCCCACCCGCGCGTTGTTCCTGGCCGCCTCTCTGCTGGCCCGCGCCCAGGACCTGCCCCAGGGCAAGCTGATCGACAAAGTCACCTGCAACGATGAGCCGCAGCAGAGTTACGCCCTGTACCTGCCTTCCGGCTACGCCGCGACGCGCCCGTGGCCGATCCTGTATTGCTTCGACGCAGCGGCCCGGGGGCGCCTGCCCGTCGAGCGCTTCCGGGAGGCTGCGGAACACTACGGCTGGATTGTCGCTGGCTCGAACAACTCGCGCAACGGCCCCTTCGAGGTGAGCCTGGCCGCCGTGAACGCCGTGTGGCGTGACACCCAAACCCGCCTCTCGATCGACTCCCGCCGCATTTACGCTGCCGGCTTTTCTGGCGGCGCGCGCATCGCCTGCCGCGTGGGCCTGGCCAGCGGCCTCGTCGCCGGCGTCATTGCCTGTGGCGGCGGCTTCCCGGACCCGCAACTGCCCAAGACGATTCCCTTCGCGTTCTTCGGAACAGCCGGGACCGAGGACTTCAACGGCCCGGAGCTGAAGCACTTGGGCCGCGAGCTGGACACCCTGGGAGTGCGGCACCGCGTGGCGTTCTTCGAAGGCGGTCACGATTGGCTCTCGCCCGCCCTGGCCCTGGAAGCCGTTGAGTGGATGGAGCTGGAGGCCCTGAAGGCCGGCCGCCGCCCGAAGGACGATACGCTGGTCGAGGCGCTGTTCCATAAAGCCGTCGCCAAGGCGCAGGGGGCGGAGAGCGCCGGGCGCCTGCCCGATGCCTGGATCTCCTACGCCGCGCTGGCCGGGGATTTTCGCGGACTCAGAGACGTGGGGGCGTTCGAGCAGAAGGCCGCCGAGTTGGGCCGGTCCAAACCAGTGAAGGCGTTTCTCAAGCGCGAGGAGGAACAGGAGCAGGCGCGGCAGCAGGGGGCCCGCGAGGTTCACAGCTACCTGGACACTCTCGACGACCCGCTGGAGCGCCAGCAGGCCCTGGCGTCTCTGCGCGGTTCCATCGCCCGCCTGCACAAGAAGGCCGACGCCAAGGAGGATTCGCCGGATCGCCGCGCGGCACGGCAGGTCCTCGGGGGTCTCTCCGTGGAAGCTTCCGAGCTGAGTCGGGATCTGGCGGCGCGGAAACAGTACCTACCGGCCGCTCTGCGGCTGGAGGCGGCCGCGGCGGCCCGGCCCGACCGCCCGCAGTTGCTGTACGAGGCCGCCTGCGCCTACGCCCAAGCCGGAGAAAAGAACAAGGCGCTGGAGACCCTCACGCGAGCCATCGAACGAGGTTTCAAGGATGCGGCCCGCCTGAGACAGGATCCCCGGCTGGAGGGGCTGCGCGGGGAGGCGCGCTTTGGACAACTCCTCGGAAAGATCCCGTCCCAGTAGCGGACACGCGCGGCGCCGTCCCGCGGTGCTGAAGCCGAGAAGATCCTCGGCTACGACGAGCACGGACTGCCACGCTGATGGTCATCGATACTTCGGCGCTGCTGGCAATCCTGCGGGACGAACCCGAGCGGCGGCGCTTCAACGAGTTGATCGAAGCCAGCCCGCAGCGGTTGATCTCCGCGGCTACGCTGCTGGAGACGGGCATCGTGCTGGAGGCGCGCGGCGGAGAATCCGCCGGCCGTGAGCTGGACCTGTTTCTCCACCGCGCCCGCTTTCAGGTCGTGCCGGTGGACGCCGAGCAGGCGGAGCTCGCCCGCTCCGCCTTCCGCAAGTACGGCAAGCGCCGGCACCCTGCGGGGCTCAACTTCGCCGATTGCTTCTCTTACGCCCTGGCAGAATCCGCCGGGGAACCGTTGCTGTACAAGGGCTGGGATTTCAGCCAGACTGACATCCCAGCGGCCTGTCAGCGCGCCGGATAGCCTGGCCGAGAGAGGGGGATTCGAGGAGTGCGCCTGCGAAGCAAACACGGAAGTCATTGATTCTCTAAGGTCACACGAACGTCAGAAACACCATTTTGGCCCGCAACTCTGGGCACATGGACACAAATTGGACACACCAAAGGGAGAGCGGGCGGGAACCTATCCCCAGCCAAGGCCCTCGCTCATCTTGACAAGCGACAATTGTCACTATACAATCGGGTGTGATCCGGAGCTTTCGGCATCGTGGTCTCAAGCGGTTCTACGAGAGCGGCGATCCGAGCCGGATCGACGCGGCGTTGCGCAGTAAGATCCAACGTGTTCTCTCTGCGCTCGACGCGGCCGGATCGCCTCGGGCGCTCGACATCCCCGGTTTTCGGCTACACCCGCTTAAAGGCGACCGGGAGGGCTTCTGGTCCGTGACTGTCAGCGGGAATTGGCGAGTCATTTTCCGCTTCGAGGACGCCGCCGCTTTCGACGTCGATCTCCTCGATTACCACTGAGGGAGTGTGTCCATGCCCATGAAGAATCCGTCCCATCCCGGCTCGATCGTCCGGCACGACTGCCTCGAGCCGCTCGGCCTCTCCGTGACGGAGGCCGCCAGAGTTCTCGGGGTGACCCGGCAGACGCTGAACAACCTCGTCAACGGGAGGTCCGGCGTCTCAGCCGAGATGGCCGTGCGGCTCTCGAAGGCGTTCGGCAGCGAGCCGGAGTTCTGGCTGCGCCTGCAAATGAACTACGACCTTGCGGAGGTTCGCCGCCGCGAGGCCAGGATCGACGTGAAGCGTTTCAAGAAGGCCGCGTAGCTGAGGGGCGTCCCAGTAGCGAACAGCACGGTCCCGGCGCCGGACAAGGGGCGCCCAAGCTGCGCCCCCAAGTTGTTGAGATGCGTGCACTTGGCGTGGCGGGCAGCTTGCTGGCGATCCAGTAGCCATGCACGCCTTTCTTCAGGATCTCCGCCACGGCGCCCGCATGTTCGCCCGACAGCCGGGCCTATGGGCGCTGGCGGTCATGGCCTTGGGCCTCGGGGTGGGCGTGAACTCGACGGTCTTCACCTTGATCCGGGGCCTTATCATGCGGCCACTATCCGTTCTCGACCCGGACCGAACGGCGGTGCTGCTGCTCCACAACCCCCGGCAGGCACGCGAGCGGGAACGCGCTTTCCCAGCCGAGTTCGCGGAGTGGCGCGCCCAAAGCCGCAGTTTCGAGCGGCTGGTGGCGTTCGATACGTCCTTGAGGTCCCTGACCGGCGTCGGGGAACCCGAGTCGGTAGAGGCGGCGGAAGTTTCCGAGGGCTTCCTCGAGTTCCTGCGCGCTCGTCTGGCGCTGGGCCGGACGTTTCTGCCCGAGGAGAGCGTGCGGGGGCGCCACCGGGTAGCTGTCATTGGCCACGGACTCTGGCAAAGACGCTACGCAGGCGATCCGGCCATCGTTGGGAAGCCTCTGCGTCTGGACAACGGAGTCTACACCGTGGTGGGCGTGGCGACGCCGGAGTTGTGGTTCCCCTCCATACGAGTCCAGGTCTGGCTTCCGCTGCCAGCCGGGCCCGGCGTGGACGACTGGCGCTTGAGAAACCTCACCGTCCTGGGCCGGCTGCGCCCGGGCGTTCGGCTGGCCGAGGCGCAGCAGGAGATGAACGCCGTCGCGGCGCGCCTGGCGGCGGCGTACCCTCAGACTAACGCTGGCTGGAACGTCGAAGTCCTCCCGCCCTATGAGGGACTGGTCGGTCCGACCGACCAGTCCGCGATACGGCTCCTGTACTTCCTCGGGGCGGGAGTGCTGATGATCGCCTGCGCTAATGTGGCCAACCTGCTGCTGGTGCGCGCGGTGGGGCGGCGCCGGGAGATCGCCATCCGCCAGGCCCTGGGAGCGAGCCGCGGCCGCCTGCTGAGACAGGCTGTGGCCGAGGGCTTGTGGCTGGCCGTCCCAGCCGGACTGCTGGGGCTGCTTACTGCCGCCTGGTGCGCTGACGTGCTGGTGAGAGCCTTCCCCAACGCCATACTGAAGATTCCAGAGCAGGTCATCGACTGGACCGCCGCGGGCTTCACTCTCGGCGTATCGCTGGCGTCGGTTCTCCTCTTCAGCCTGGCGCCCTCCTGGCAGGCTGCTGCGCTCCGGCTTTCCGAGGCGCTCCAGGCCGGCGCGCGCACCGGGCTGGCGCCACGCAGCCGCCGCCTGGCACGCGCTTTCGCCGTGCTCCAAACGGCCCTGGCGCTCGGCCTGGTCGCCGCCGCCATCATGACCATCAAGGGGATCATCACGCTTCACCACCTCGACCCGGGATTCCAGACCAAGAGCATGGCCATGCTCTCCGCCAGCCCGGCCGCCTGGCGCTACGGCACGGCGGCACAGGCTCAGCCCTATTACGAGGAACTGCTGCGCAGGGTCCGCGCGGTGCCGGGCGTTGAGTCTGCGGGAGCCTTGAGGGCGGTGCCCCAGGTGCAGGGGGATGGGACCTCGACGACCTTCCTGGCGGAGGGGCGCCCGGAGCCTCCGCCCGGCGAGCGGCCCTTTGGCGCCTACGTGCAGGTGACGCCGGGCGCGCTCGAGACGCTGCGGATTCCCCTCCTGAGCGGCCGGTCCATCCAGCCGGTGGACATCCCTGGAGCACAGCGCGTAGCGGTCGTCAACCAGACCGCAGCACGGCGTTCCTGGCCGGGCCAGCCGGTGGAGGGCCGGGGCGTGCGCCTGGATGCGCTCGCCGGCGAGTGGTTCACCGTGGTGGGCGTGTGCCGGGACCTCGTCAACCCCAACCGCCCGCCGCAGCCGCAGTTCTACGTCCCGGTGGCGCAGAATCCCCGGCGCGCCATGACGGTGGTGGCGCGCCTGGGCGGTCCTCCGGACGCTCTCCTACCGGCCCTGCGCCAAGCCGCGCGTGAGACCGACCCGGAAGAACCCTTCCGCCTGACTACCGTCGAAGAGGAGATGTACAGGGACCTGGGGGGCCCCAGAACCTTCACCGCCATGCTGGCCGTCATGGGGGCCCTGGCGCTGTTTCTGGCCGCGATGGGGCTGTTCTGCCTGCTCTCCCACCAGGTAGCGCAGCAGTTGCCGGAGATCGGCATCCGCATGGCGCTGGGCGCGCGGCCGGCGGACATCATTGGCCAAGTCTCGGGCCAGGCCCTGCGCGTGGTGGCGGCGGGCGCGGCCTTGGGCCTCGGACTGGCCTACGCCGCGGGCCGCGTGCTGGCCTCGCTCTTTCCCGGTCTGAAGCCGGCCGACCCGGCACTGCTCGCGCTGGCGACGCTGGTCCTGGCGCTGGCCGCGGCCCTCGCCTGCTGGGCGCCGGTCCGCTCCGCGGCCTCGGCAGAGCCGGCGAAGATCCTCCGCGGCGAGTGAGGCTCACCAGTCAAGCCGGGCTCGTCAGGGGCCGGGGGCTTCCCGACTACTGCACCCACATCGTTGCCGCGCCGCTCGGGCTGGAGACATCTCCCGAGGCAGCTCTGACGGTGATCACCACCGGCACGGGAGCCGACGTACCGGCGCCGTCCGGAATTCTGACACGCGCCATCAGCAAGCCGGCCCAGCAATCGGGAACTGCTCCGGCATAAAGCAGCTCCGCCGGCTGGCCGTCGATGGTGACTGAAACCGACAGCACGGGCCGCGGCATGGTCTGCATCTCGATCCGGCCGGTGACACCAGCCGGATCCGTTTGGCCGCCCCCCGTCCAGAAGATGGTCACGACAGAGCCCTTAGCAGCGCGGTTTCCGTCCGAATTCAGGACAAAGTTCTCAGTCCAGATCAAGCCCGTAGTGTTGCTGGCGCCGGGGCCTTCCTGAGTAAAGATGCCGGGCGCGGCAGGCGCAACATCCACGTCCAGCGCGGCGGACTTGTCGCCCTTGTAGTTCACCTGGACCGGCACTTTCACCTTGCCATCAACCTCGAAGGGGACAATCGCGCCGATCTGGCTGGCGCTGACATACAGCAGCGGCGCCGCCGTACCGTCGAAAGTGACCGACACGCCGCTCAAAGACCTGCTCACCGGCCCGTACTTGCCGTCTAGCTGCATCCCGGTCCAACCGGTCAGATCGATTCCCGAAACCGCCAGTGTCACCATCTCGCCGGGCGCAATCGGGCCGGTGGCGCCGGTGGCGTTGTTGCTGACGCTGATCAGCTTCACGCCGGTGTCGGGCGCCGTCAGCACGAGCGAGAGGTTGTCGGCATAGACAAACATGTTGTCAGTGACCGGCGAATTCTTGGTACCGATCAACTCGAACAGGATGCGGCGCGTGCCGGCGGGGACCGGATTGGCGGGGGCTTTTTGCTCCGCCAGTCCTTCCTGCGCTCCGCCGGTGACGGGGCCGATCTCGACGGTTCCGAGGTTGCTGGTGGCCTTGGCGTCCGCCAGGAAGGTCAGTCGCGCCTTGATCTGGTCGGGGCTGCCGCTGTGAGCGCCCAGCCAGCCGCTGAACTGGTAGCTGACCCGTCCGGTGTCCACGAGAGTATTCATCTTCGGATTTCCGATATCGAGGGTTTGATAGAGCACGGTGTCGCCGCTGCGCCCGGAGTTCACGCACAGCAGCAAGAGGCCTCGGTCGGACGGCCCCGGATCCCTGGCGGCCACGTAGCAGGTGCCATCGTACTTGACCGCGCTTAGGGTGGGCGGCGCGTTCCAGCCGGCGACCGGCACTCCTTCCGCGTCCTCGGCGGTGGCGTTCACAACCAGGTTGACGGCGGTCAGCGGTTCAGCGGTCAGGACGAGCGAGATGCTATCCGCCGCATAGCTGTTCACAGAAGATCCGCTCGGCGTGGCGAAGTCGAGGGTGACCTTCACCTGAGTGACGCCTTGCAGGAGGAAGCCCGAGGTGGCGCGAAGTAGCAGGCCGCCGGGCATGTCGTACTCATAAGTCGAGCTGTTCGGTCCCTTGAGCACGGCCTCCTGCACGAGCTTCCCATTGGCGTCCATGAAAGAAGCGGTGAGGGTGATGAGCTTGGTATTCTGGTCGCCGTAGTTCTTTCCCAGGAACCCCGAGAAGTAGAACTTGGCGCCGGCGTCGATGCCCGGCAGTTGGATCACCTGGTAGGCGGAAGATTGGGCCGTCCCGTTGCCGCCGATGAAGTAGTAGCTTCCACGGTCCCGCGGGCCGTCATCTCGCAGGCTGAGGCTATCGGGATTTCCATAGGTTCCCACGGTGAAGGGCCCGCTGGTGGTCCAGCCGGGGATTTTGCCCGCTTGAAGGGGCGATTCGGCGTCGCCATTGACCGCCAGGTTCCGGCCCAGGAGGGTCTGCCCGCCGGCCGGCGAGGCCCCGGCACCGAGGAGAAGGAAGGCGGCTACCAGTCCCAGAACTACGGTCTTTTGCGGATTCATGTTGCTCGGCTCCTGTTCGCGAGAGTTCGGGCCCATGGCGGACCCCTATCAGCCCGTAGAAAAAGTCCGCGACCCGCTGAACGGGTTCCACGAGTCTCCGCAACTCGCTGATTCTGCGTGTGGGACAGGCGGTTTCGCCTGTCCTGGGCCGCGTCCAGGTGACTTTATCCACGGGCTGCTATACAGGTAAGCGAGATCTGAGGGGATTCTGGTCCAAACTTCCGGCGGTGTGGCGCGTGCCTTTACCGGACCGCCGCGCCAAGCTTGCGAAGACGCTCTTGGACGGTCTTGAAATCCGCCAGGAGCGCCTGGTCGGACCGGGAGAGGTTCTGGCCACGGCGGATCTCCTCCAGGACCGGCCGGGTCTGCTGAAGCAATGCGGCGGCCTCGGAAGCCCAGCGTCGCCGCGCCGGAGAGGGTGGGGCGTCTTCAGCCGCGTTCAGGTAATGAAACGCGAGCGAGACCCGCGCCACCGCGGCCTCGCTCCGCTCCTTGGCAGCCTTAGTGGTGGCGAACGCCCTATCGCGCAGGCGCACGGCATCGGATGAGAGTGGAATCGCCTCTCGGTGGCGCTTCTGGGAGGAGTACACCCCGGCGAGGTTCAACTCGGCGCTCGCAGTCAGGCTGAGGAACCGCATATTGCCGGGATCGGCTTCCAGCGCCGCCTGGCGCGTCCGGACCACATCCTCGTACACCTGGGCGGCGTGCCCGAAGTCGCTCTTCTTCTTGAGGATGAAGGCCAGATCCGAGAGAGTGAAAGTCCGGTCAATCCGGAGCCGCGTGTTGCCCGGGTCCGCCGCCAGAAGGCGATCCTCCATGCCGAGAGCGGCGCGGTAGCAGCCCTCGGCCGGCCCGAGCGAGTTCTCCGAAATCAGGATAGCGCCCAGCCGCTTGAGCGCGAACGGGTATTGGGCACGCAGTTGCGCCGAGTCGTAGCCACTCTTGACGAGGGTCGCATAGATGTCCACCGCCTTCCGGTAGCATTCCTTGGCGCCCGCCAGGTCGCTGCGTTGCACCCGGTAGTAGCCAAGGGCGCTGTAACTGGACGCCACCGAGTCCCGGGCTCGGTTGTCGCCCGGATGCTCCGTCTCCATGACGCTGAGCAGGCTACGGTGCTTGGCGTACCAGGCGTCAGCCTCCCGCAAGTCGCTTTTGGCCAGGTGCACACCGGTCAGGTCGTCGTAGGCCCCGAGGAGCAGGATCTCGGCATCGAGATTCTTCGGGGCGGCTACCAACGCCTGTTCTCCCAGGGCCGCCGCCTTGCGGAAGCTCTGGATGGCGGAATCACGGAGCCCCAAGTTGTCGCTGAATGTGCTGCCCTGCACATGGCCGAGCCGGCGGTAGCCCTCGGCCAGTTCCAGCTTCAGGCTGACATCATTGCCGGAATCCCGGGCCAGACCGTCCAGAAATTCCGTGGCGCGCGCCAGTAGTAGATTTCGGGCGGGCGTCGCTCCCGGGAGGTTGCGGATGGCCTCGTCCAACTCGAACAACACCGAGCGGCTGAATCTGCGGACCTGCCGGAAACGGCTCTCCGCGCGGCCTTTCTCGCGCTCTGCCACATGTGCCTGCCAGAGAGACACGGCAGAGCCGCCGAGGAGCGAAAGAACCGCGAGCCCGACCGCCGCGCTCGGCACCTTGTTGCGCCGGACCAGCTTTGCCGCCCGTCCCCACCAGCGCGGGAGATGGGCGCTGACCGGCTTGCCGTCCAGCCAGGCGCGAAGGTCGTCCGCCAGCGCCCGGACCGAGTGGTAACGTTGCTCCGGATCCTTGCGAAGGGCTTGAAGAATGACGGCGTCGAGTTCGCCCCGCAGCTCCTTGCCGCCGCTCTCCGCCACGGCGCTGGGAGCCGGCGGCTCTTGCTCGCAGACCGCACGCAACATTGCGAGCGGGTTCTGGGCGTCGGCAGCATAAGGCCTGCGGCCGGTCAGAAGAGCATAGAGAACGACACCCAACGAGTAGACGTCGCTGGCGGTAGTGGCACCCTCGCCCCGGATCTGCTCCGGGCTGGCGTATTCCGGCGTCAGCAGCCGCCCACCCGTGGGGGTGGAGCCCGGACGAGGCGCGCCGCCGTCACCCACCAGCTTGGCGATCCCGAAATCCAGCAGCTTCGGTGCGCCTTCCCGCGTGACCAGAATATTGTCCGGCTTCAGGTCGCGGTGAATCACGAGATGACGGTGCGCGTATTCCACCGCTTCGCAGACCGACAGGAACAGCTCCAGGCGCGCGCGCAGCGGGAGATTCAGGCTGCGCGACCACTCGTCCAGCGGCTGGCCTTCGACGTACTCCATCACCAAGTACGGCGCGCCGTTCTCGGCGGTGCCCCCGTCCAGGAGCCGGGCGATGCCGGGGTGGTTCAATCCCGCCAGGATCTGCCGCTCCTCGCGGAAGCGCCCGACCGCCGCAGCGGAAAGCGGCCCGAACGGCAACAGCTTGACGGCAACACGCTGTTGGTACTCCTCATCGGCCCGCTGCGCCTCCCAGACTACGCCCATGCCGCCGCGTCCGATCTCCCGGATGAGCCGCCACGCGCCCACTCGCCGGCCCTCCAACCCAGACGGGAGCAGTGCGTCGGGCTCCGCGGCTGACGCGCGGAACGCGGCCTCTTCCAGGAACTCGGGGGACTGTTCGTAGACGGAGAGCAGGGACCGCACTTCCGCGGCCACCTCCGGATCGTCGGTCCTGGCGGCGACCAGTGCGGAGCGTTCCGCTGGCGGAAGGCGTAGCGCCTCTTCAAACAGCTCCTTGACTCGCGCCCAGTCCTCTGGTTTCACTGGTCGCGCCTTCCCCCGAGCAGCCTGCGCCGGATCCACGTCTTGGCGACCAGCCACTCGCGTTTCACGGTGCTGACCGACACGCCGGTCACCTCGGCCGTGTCTTCGATCGAGAGCCCGCCGAAATACCGCAACTCCACCACCCGGCTCTGGAGCGGATCCAGCTTCTGCAACTCGTCGAGCGCCGCGTTCAGATCGAGAATGTCCAGGTCGGTCTCGGGTATCGCCGCGTCCGCCTCCGAGAGCGTGATGGTCGGAGCCCCGGCGCCTCGCTTCTGCCTGCGGCGCGCGCGCGCGTAGTCCACCAGGATCCCCCGCATCAGTCGCGCGGCGAACCCGAAGAAGTGCGCGCGGTTGCTCCATCCCTTCGGGGGTGCCTGTACCAGGCGGAGATAGGCCTCGTTGATCAGGGCCGTGCACTGCAAGGTGTGGTTGGGCCGTTCCTGCCGCAAGTAGCGCAGCGCGATGCTGTGCAGCTCCGGATAAGTCGCCTCCACCAGACGGTCCAAGGCGCCCCGCTGCCCCGCCTTACAGGCATCGATCAGTCCTGTTATGTCGGGCCGATGCGTTTCGGGCATTGCCGGTAGCAGCCCATGCGCGGCCTCGATCACCATCTTCCCGCATTCCTGTTGGGGAATCCAGCGGTTGAGCGGGAGCAGTTGCGGATCTGGCTTGCCCCAGATAGTGGATCGCACGCGCGCCCAGCATGTCGTGCTGCCGCCAGCAGGCTGCTGAGGGTCCGGTTCTGCGGTGAACTTGGTGTTCTTACGATCAGGGCTACGGGGACTTGTCGTGTCACGGAAACCCGGTGCTGAAGACGCCGGCGCCGGACAGCCTGCACCGGGAAAGCGCGCGCTTCACCGACTTCCATGCGGCGCCCATGTGCACGCTCACGCGCGGCCAGCTCCACCGCGCGCGGGGACCTCAGGCCTCCAGCGAGAACAACCCGCCCGGCTCGGGTTTCTGCTCCGGCCCGCCGTACGCTCGCTGAAGCTGTGCCGCTTCGAGCAGCCGCTGCTGCTCGAGTTCCCGGCTGGCATCCGCCTCCATCCTGGCGGCGGCGGCCGCTACCATGCGGTCCTGGAGGGAGGGGTCGGCCGGAGCGTTGGCGGCAGCCACCAGAACGCGGGCCTTGCGGATGGTCGCCTCAGGGTCCCCGGTCACGGGTGCGGTATCGAGAGGGACCTCGCCGCCCACCGCGTACAGCATCCCGTCCGGGCCTCGGGCATAGCTGTAGGAGGGACCACCGCGCGCGTACTGCCCCGCCGCCGCCAGATGCGCCTGCTCATGGGCACGCACACGCCGATCCGTGGCCGCCAGCCTGGTCACCTGGGCTCGCTGCTCAGGAGACAGTTGCCAGGCAGGGGCGTGGCTGTGCGCCGCCATCGACACCGAGCTTATGGCGCTGGGCACGGTCCCATCCGCATCCACTTATCGGCACGATTCGGCTTTCGCCACTGCCACCCCCAGAAATGTAGCCGCGGAGCGCAGACCCCCGCAGGACGCCTTCATTGCCTTTTGCCTTTTGCCTTTTGCCTTTTGCCTTTTGCCTTCTGCCTTGCGTCTGGCATCCGCCACCTCCCGCCCCGGCCCGCCAGTCGATACAATTGGTCGAAGTATGGCCCGGCGGGTGGCGGTGATCGGCGTAGCGCTGGCGGCCTCCCTGCTGGGCCAGGCGCCGCCGACCACACAGGTCGAAGACCCGGGCTTCGTCTTCCGCAGCGAGGCCCGCCTGGTGGTGCTGCATGCCACCGTGGTGGACGACCAGGCCAGCCTGATCACCGACCTCATCCAGAGCGCCTTCCGCGTCTTCGAGGACGGCGTCGAGCAGCAGTTGAAGGTCTTCAAGCGCGAGGACGCGCCCGTGTCGCTCGGGTTGGTCGTCGATGCCAGCGGCAGCATGCTGGGCAAGCGCGATAAGGTCCGCGCCGCGGCGCTGACCCTGGTCCGCGCCTCCCACCCCGCCGACGAAGTCTTCATCATCAACTTCAACGAGCGGGCCTGGCTGGATACCGACTTCACCAGCGATGTCGCCCGGCTCGAAGAGGGCTTGGCCCGCGCGGAGCCCCAGGGCATCACCGCCATGCGCGATGCCGTGCGCCTGGCCCTCGAGCATCTCTGGCGCCAGGGTCAGAAAGACAAGAAAGTCATTCTCGTGGTCACCGACGGCGAGGACAACTCCAGCTCCATCGACCTCAAGTACCTGGTGCGCGCCGCGCAGCAGACTGGCATCCTCATCTACGCCCTGGGGCTGCCGGGCGAGGCCGGCCGCGAACAGACGGTGCGCGCCAGGATCGAGCTGGACGCGCTCACGCGCGCCACCGGCGGTCAGGCCTGGTATCTCGAGCAGGTCTCCCAGGCCGAGCAGGTCGCCCTCGAAGTGGCGCGTGATGTCCGCAGCCAGTACACACTGGCCTACACGCCATCGAACCAGGCCCTTGACGGAGCCTACCACCGCATTCGCGTGGTAGCCCAAGGCCCGCGCCCGCTGACCGTCCGCACCCGCACCGGCTACTACGCCGGCCCCGCTCCTCCCAACGCCAGAACGCCGTAAAGCCAACCGGCGGAATCCACGTCCAGGGTGACCCTGCCCAGTTGCGCGCGCTCCGTCACCTCCCAGATGACCATGGCGGAGATGCTCCACGGCTCCGCGGACAACAGGTGCCGCTCGCGCGGGCTCAGCGCGCCCGCCAGCGCGTGGATCAGGATGTGGGTGTCAAGATTGAGCATCCCAGCTCAGCCCGGTCGAGAAGAGGTCGCCGCGGATCTCGATCTTGCCCTTCAGGCAGCCGATCAGGCCGGCGCAGTCGGCCTCCGCGGGCACCACCCGGGCCACCGGCCTGCCCCGTTTGGTGATCAGGAGACCCTCGGCGTCGAGGCGGTCCAGCAGCGCCAGGCACTGCTCCTTGAACTGGGAGGCCTTGATGACCCACATGAGCCCAGCCTACAACAGGTCAACTGAAATGCCCAACCAGATTAAGCAGACAGTTCGGCCGCGGCGCCTCTGGCGGAGAGAGGGGGATTCGAACCCCCGATAGAGTTTCCCCTATACACGCTTTCCAAGCGTGCGCCTTCAACCCCTCGGCCATCTCTGCGCACTGGCATGAGGGGCGGGGACATGAGCCCGTGAGTGGTGCTCCTGAAAAAGGAAAGCGCCCTCCGAGGAGGGCGCCGCTTTCGGACACTTTTCAGCGGAGCCGTACGCAAGCGGCTGCTTGCTTATTAGGATTAGCGGAGCAGCCGCCGCTTGGATACACTCATCTCTATTATACTTGGAAACCATGGGGGTGCAAGCATGATTTCTGACCAACAGCAATCTGTACGATACCGGCTTGGACTCGACATCGGGTGCAATTCGGCGGGTTGGGCGGCGGCCCAGATGGATGGCGACCGGCCGGCCGGAATCCTGCGGTGCGGCGTGCGCGTTTTCCCGGCCGGCGTCGAAGGCAGCGCAGAACAGATCGAACGAGGGCGCGACGAGTCGCGTGCAGCCAAGCGGCGGCAAATGAGGCTGATGCGCCGCCAGACCGACCGGCGGCGCCGCCGGCTGAAGCGGGTCTATGGGCTCCTCGCCGCGTGGGGGCTGCTACCGGAAGCCGAAACCAGCCGGCAGCGCGGGGCGGCCCTCGAAGCCCTCGACCGGGGGTTGTCTGGCCGCCATCCGGAGACCGCTGCACTGCCCTACTTCCTCCGCGCTCGTGCGCTGGATCACCGCCTGGAGCCCTTCGAACTGGGACGGTGCCTCTATCATCTCTCGCAGCGCCGCGGATTCCTAAGCAACCGGCGCGTTCGGAGCAGGGAATCCGAAGACGAACGCGGGAAGGTCAAAAAAGGCATCTCCCAGTTGCGCGCGGCGATTGAGGGCAGCGGCGCGCGCACATTGGGCGAGTTTCTGGCCCGGCTGGATCCCCATCAAGACCGCATCCGGGAACGGTGGACGCAGCGCGACATGTTCAAACAGGAGTTCGATGCCATATGGACCGCGCAAGCTGCGCATCACCCTGAGGTCTTGACGGCCGGAAGACGCGCGGAACTGTTCGAAGCCATCTTCCACCAGCGTCCCCTGAAACCACAGACCGACCTGATCGGAAAATGCGAGCTGGAACCGGGCGAACCCCGCGCACCCCTGTGGCACCCGGTGAGCCAGCGCTACCGGATGCTTCAGCAGGTGAACGATCTGCGCCTCTTGGACCCCGCGGGTTTCGAGCGCCCGCTTGCCGAGGAGGAGCGCACCGAGCTCCTGGCTGACCTGGAAACCCGCGGGGACCTGGCATGGAAGCAGGTCCGCAAGCTGCTCGGGCTCGTCAACGGCGTCCGATTCAACCGGGAGGCTGGCGGGGAGAAGAAGCTTGTGGGCAACCGCACCGCGGCGAAGTTACGCCGTGTGTTCAAACACCGCTGGGAGGACATGAGCCCGGAGGAACGGGAGGAGGCCGCCCGGGACCTCACGGGGGATCTCAGCGAGGAGGAGTTGGCCCGCAAGGCCGTGGAACGCTGGGGCCTCAACGAGCTGCTGGCGAACGAGTACGCCACGCTGGAACTCGAAACGGGCAAGTACTTGTCGCTGTCGCTCCGCGCCGCAACCAGGCTGCTCCCGCGCATGGAGGCGGGCCAGTCCTACATGTCGGCACGTAAGGCGGAATACCCTGAGAGCTTCGATCCCGGGACACCAGTGGACCTGCTGCCTCCGGTGGTCAATCCCCGCTCCCCCGACATCCGTAACCCCGCCGTGGTGCGCGCGCTGACCGAGGTTCGCAAGGTGGTCAACGGGTTGATCCGGCAGTACGGAAAGCCCGAAGAAGTCCACATTGAGCTGGCGCGCGACCTCAAGCGCCCCCGCTCCGAACGCGAGCGGCGGGCGGACCGCATGCGCCAGCAGCAGCAGCGGCGAGAGGAAGCGGTCAAGAGAATCCAAGCCGAGGGTGGCCCGGGGAAGCCCTCCGCGGGCGATATCGAGTGGATGCTGCTGGCCATGGAATGCCGCTCGCAGTGCCCGTATACCGGCCGGCCGTTCGGCTGGGCGTCCAAGAGCACTGGCCAGGTGCAAATCGACCACATCATCCCTTTCAGCCGCTCACTGGATGACTCCTTCCTCAACAAGACGCTGTGCTTCGTGGACGAGAACAAGCGCAAGGGAAATCAGACACCCTGGGAATGTTACGGCCGGACCGGCCATCCGGAGTGGGAGCTAATCCTCGACCGGGTCAAGCACTTCGACTCCCCGCTCGCCTGGCAGAAACTGCGCCGCTTCCAAATGCCCGAGGACGAGGTGACCGAACTCATCTCCGATTTCTCCTCGCGCCAGCTCAACGACACCCGCTACGCCTCCCGTCAGGCGGCCGACTACGTGGCGCAGTTGTACGGCGGCCGCGCCAACCAAGAAGGCTTGCGAGTGTTTGTGACGCCGGGTGAGGTCACGGCCCATCTGCGGCGCCTTTGGAGCCTGGAGGGCGTCCTCGGCCAAGGCCCTGGCAAAAACCGAGAGGACCACCGCCACCACGCCATCGACGCGGTGGTCGTGGCCCTCACGGAACCGGCGTGGGTCAAGGCGCTAGCCGATGCGGCGGAGCACGCCAGAGCCGTGGGGCACCGGCGCTTCGCCAGCCTCGAGGCCCCCTGGGATGGCTTTGTCCCAGAGGTGCGGGACGCCATGTCGCGCGTGGTAGTTTCCCATCGGTTGGACCGCGCTGTCGCCGGCGGCTTCCACGAGGAGACCTTTTACAGCCTTCGAAGCGGCCGGGACCAGCCGGGCGGAGCCTCCGTCCGCAAGCCGGTGGAAGCTCTGGGCGCGGGAGAAATCGACCAGATCCTGGACCCGGCGGTGCGCGAGCGCGTACGCCTCCAGGTGGGAATACTCGGAGGAGACCCCAAGAAGCTGAAGCCGAAGGAGAACAAACCGACACTCCCCATACGCGACGGGCGACATATTCCCATTCACCGAGTGCGCGTGGCGGTGAACAAGCAGGCGCGCGCCATCGGCGAGGGCGAGCGCGAGCGGCTGGTCATGGGCGGCGACAACCACCACTTCGAGGTATTCGCATTGCTGGACAACGCCGGGAAGGAGGAGAAATGGGACTGCGCCATCGTGAGCAAGCAAGATGCGGCCGAGCGGCTGCGCCTGGGGGCACCGGTGGTCCAGCGGGACCACGGACCGGGTACCCGGTTCGAGTTCACCATCCACAAGAACGACACGCTGGAAATCGGGGCCGAGGGCGAGCGCCGGCTGGTGGTGGCACGCCTGCTCACCGGAGCCAAGCTAGTCGGAGTGGTGGACATAAAGGACGCTCGACCAGCGAGCCTCAAGACCGGCAACCTGGAACGGTACGCCGTCAATCGGTTGATGCGCACCCATGCCTGTCGCAAGCTGGTGGTCACACCCCTGGGCGACGTGGTGCCATGCCGTGACTGACCGGATCCTCGACTTCGCAGAATCCGCAGCTACGCTCAGCCTCCGCGAGGGGCTTCTGGTCATCACCCGCCCGGGCGCCGAGACGCAGACTGTGCCGCTCAGCGACGTGGCGGTCATCGTGGCCAGCCATCCCCAGGTGGTCTTTACTCAGGCGCTCGTAGCGGCGCTGGCGCAGGCGGGCGGCGTGCTGGTCTGCTGCAACGAGCGTCATCACCCCGCCGCCATGCTGTTGCCCCTGGAGCCCCACTTCATTCAGGCCGAACGGTTCCGGAAGCAGGCCGCGGCGTCTCTGCCCACCCAGAAG
>CAZIRH010000008.1:0-29447 GCA_964541065.1 uncultured Solibacteraceae bacterium | reverse complement strand
CCGACAGGCGAAACCCGGCTGCGGGTCGCAAGCGACCGCCTGTCCCACGAGGCCTTGAGCCGCCAGTCTGGAAGTGCTCAACGGGCTTCAATCTTCTCAGCAAATGTAGAAACTCCAGCGACAGGCTGAAAGCCTGTCCTACGAGTCTCCGCAACTCGCTGATTCTACGTGTGGGACAGGCGGTTTCGCCGGTCCTGGGCCGCGTCCAGGTGACTTTTTACACGGGCTGCCATCACGGACACCTCATGACCACCCCACTTCGACGCCCATCCGTGCAGGAGCAAGCTCGGTTGGCCCGAGTCAACGGACCAGTGTTGCCGCACTGTCTCATACACCGTCCCGCCAGCCCTCTGATCCCGTCTGCCGACCCCTCCGCGCCCCCCGGCCAGCGCCGCGGTGGTGGCCGCCACCGGCTACTCTCTGCTTCACCACCACCCGTTGCCTTGCCAGGCACCCGACGCCGCGATACAATGCCCACAGGTTGGACCGGGCGGCGGTTTCGCCCAACTGATTTTTAGCCCACCGGTTGCGGGGCGCAGGCTTCCTGCCCCTCCTCGGGCTCTGCGCGCCGCAACCGGCAGGCTAAAAATCCTCTGAGTTGGACAGCCAACCGGGATTGCAGCCAATGACCCAACCCCGTAGTCCGATTCCGCTGACAGGAGACGAACCTTTCCGTGCCGGGCAAAGCCCGCTGGGGTTTACTCTCCGCGATTTCTGGCAATGGGCTGCGTCGGACCTCGTAGGAAATTCGCTGCGCGGCATTGTCGCCGAGTTCCTTGTCGCTCAGGCCATGGGCTGCGCGAAAGGTTGCCGGGTCGAATGGGACGCGTACGACCTGCGCACAACATCAGGTGTCCGCCTCGAGGTCAAGGCCGCGGGGTACGTTCAGAGCTGGGCACAACGTGGGGACAGCAGTCCAAGCTTCGACATTGCCGCAAAGCGTAGCTGGGACGCGGCGACGAACACCTACGCGGGCCAGCCCCGACGGCCGGCTGACGTGTATGTGTTCGCACTTCATGCCCATCGAGAGCGAAGCACGATAGACCCGCTCGACGTCACGCAGTGGAAATTCTTTGTCTTACGAACGCGGGTACTCGACAACCGATGCGCGAACCAGAAGCGAATTGGGTTGAACAGGCTTAAGGCTCTCAGCGCGCGAAGCGTCATGTTTGCCGCCCTGAGGGCGGCAATCGAAGCCGAGGCACGCGGTTGCCATAGTTCGCCGCAGGCTGTCTAACCAGGCGCTACAGGCGACCCGCAAAAGGCACGGGCGCCTGAGCGCCAAGTCGTTCGACCCCGACATCAGCAAACGGGCAGGTTGCGCGGAACCTTAGCAGCAACCAGATAGGTGTCGTGAAATCTCCTTGGCACTCCGAGTCCTCACTGGCGGCCTAAGCTAACGCCTCTGGGGGACTGGAAGGTGTGAAAAAATCCTGGGGACACGCCTGCGCTCATCCCCAAGTGACTGGTTTGACGCACCCAGCCCGGAGTGTCGCCGGATTTTTTCACACCTTCCTGCCCCACGGAGACCAACTGACATTGGGCCTTCACCTTGTGTCCCCCGCAGGCGCGTCAAACCGCGAACGAACCAGCGCCAGGGCTTCTTCTGGGGTGTGTATCTCCCCTTCCAACTGCGCGTCCTCGACGGCCTTCAGCATTCGGGCAAAGGCCGGCCCCGGCTCGTAGCCCGCGCGAATCAGATCGTGCCCGGTCAGCAGGGGCCGGGGCTTCAACTGCTCGGTGGAGAACTCCTCCAGCTTGGACTTGGTGAAGTAGTAGTGATCCAGCATGCGGTGGCTGGAGGCGCAGTCCAGGCGGTGCAGCTCCAGGTGCTCCTCGAAGCGCTCCATCCGCAGGAACCGCTTCAGCGTGCTCGAGCGCATCTTGGTGACGTCCTTGAAGCGCAGGTGGTGAGCCGCCAGGGCGGCCACCTGCCGGACGTCGTCGTGGGAAAAGCGCAGTCGCGTGAGGATTTCGACCGCCATCTGGGCGCTCAGCTCGGCGTGGCCGTCGAAGCGGATGCGCTCGCGGACGGTCAGGGTGCGCGGCTTGCCCACATCGTGCAGCAGCACGCCCAGCGCCAGGGTCAGGGTGGGCTCTTGCATCGCCTCGAGCATCAGGCGCACGTGGGTCCACACGTCGCCCTCGGGGTGGAACTCGGGAGGCTGCGGAACGCCCTTCATGGCCGCCACCTCCGGCAGAAGGACCTCCAGCAGACCGGAGGCGTCCAGCAGGTCCAAGCCCCGCGCGGCCCCGCCCTCGGTGAGAATCATCACCAGCTCATCGTGGACCCTCTCGGCCGAGATCACGCGGATGCGCTCCCGCAAGCGCTGGATGGCGGCCATCGTGGCGTCTTCGATGCGGAAGCCGAGACGCGCGGCGAACCGGATGGCGCGCAGCATGCGCAGGTGATCTTCGCCGAACCGGACCTCCGGTTCCCCCACGGCCCGGATCAGGCCGGCGCCCAGGTCCTCGCGCCCGCCCACGAAATCCAGGATCTGGCCGGTCTGCGGCTCCATCAGCAGCGCGTTGATGGTGAAGTCGCGGCGCAGCACGTCCTGGCGCGGATCCGTCTCGAACTCGACGGCGCTGGGGTGCCGGCCGTCCAGGTAGGAGTGATCGCTGCGGAAAGTGGCCACCTCGACTTCGGCGTCCTCCTCGCGCACCAGGGCCACGCCGAAGTGCGCGCCTACCAGCCGGGCGCCGGCAAACAGCGCCAGAACCCGCTCGGGACGGGCGTCCGTGGCCACGTCGTAGTCCTTCGGCTCGCGCCCCAGCAGCAGGTCCCGCACGCAGCCGCCCACCAGGTAGGCCGCGTGCCCGCACACTTGCAGCTTGCGGGCCACCCGCCGCGCCAACCCGGCTGCCCTGGAGTCCGCCATCAATATGATCGTAGAATAAGCGATGGGAGTCCCGAGGCGCTCTTGATGTCTTCTCCGGCGGGCCGCACCACCACCCCCCCCAAGGTAGTCGTCGCCACCACCGTTGCCTTGTCGTTCATCTCCTTCTGGCGCGCCGCCTCCATCGTGCTGGCCGATCTGGCCTCCTCCTCCTTCTACGCCGGCGGCATCGCCGAGCAGGCCGTCGGCAAAGCGGCGCCCTGGTTCGTTCTGGGAGTCATGCTGTTCAGTTTCGCCGTGCGCTCCATCTACTTGGAGAGCTGCTCGATGTTCGTGCGCGGCGGCGTCTACGTCGTGGTGCGCGACAGCATGGGGCCTTTCATGGCCCGGATTTCGGTCTCCGCGCTGGTGTTCGACTACATCCTGACCGGGCCCATCAGCTCGGTGACCGCGGGACAGTACCTCGGGCGCCTGGTCAATGAAGTCAGCGAACTGCTGCACCAGAGCCTCCACATCAACCCCAACTACTTCGCTGCGTTCTTCGGCGTCGCGGTCACCATCTATTACTGGTGGTACAACACCAAGGGCATCCACGAAACCAGCATCCGGGCGTTGCGGGTCTTACAGGTGATGACCGTGATGGTGGTCGTCATGCTGTTGTGGTGCCCGCTGACCCTGCTGCTGCGAGGCGGCGCCGCCCTGCCGCTGGCCCCCGCGCCGGGCAACCTGCACTTCGGCAAGGAGGCCCTGGGCTGGCTCGAAGGCACCTTCTGGCCGGAGATCCCCTGGGTGGCGGTGATGATCGCCTTCGGGCACTCCTTCCTGGCCATGAGCGGCTTCGAGACCCTGGCCCAGGTCTACCGTGAGATCGCCTATCCCAAGCTCAAGAACCTCAAGATCACCGCCAACATCGTCTGCACCTACGCGGTGATCTCCACGGGGCTGATGACCATGTTCGCGGGGATGATCATCCCCGACGAGGCGCGCCCTCACTACGTGGACAACCTGCTGGGTGGCCTGGCCATGCACCTGGCCGGGCCTCCCTTCTTGCGCCTCATGTTCCACGTCTTCGTCGTGATTGTCGGCGGGCTGATTCTCTCGGGCGCGGTCAACACGGCCATCATCGGCGCCAATGGGGTGCTCAACCGCGTAGCCGAAGACGGGGTGCTGCTGGACTGGTTTCGCAAGCCCCACCGCCGCTTCGGCACCACCCACCGCATCATCAACCTCATCACGCTGCTGCAACTGGTGACCATCATCGCCAGCCGCGGCGACGTCTACCTGCTCGGCGAAGCTTACGCCTTCGGCGTGGTGTGGAGCTTTGCCCTGAAGGGCCTGGGCGTGACGGCTCTGCGCTTCCAGCGCCACGACCAGGAGTACAAGACCCCGCTGAACCTGCGCCTCGGGCGAATCGAATTGCCCGTGGGCCTGATTCTGACGACCGCCACCCTCTTCCTGGTGGCCGTAGCCAACCTGTTCACCAAACGGATCGCCACCATTTACGGCGTAGCCTTCACCGTGATGCTCTTCGCGCTGTTTACGGTGTCCGAGCGCATCAACGCCCGCAGACACCGGCAGGAGAAGAAGGGCCTGGAGCACTTCAACCTCGAGCTTCAGCCGCAGGCGGACTCCGGGGCGGTGCAGGCCCGGCCGGGGTGCATCCTGGTATCGGTGCGGGACTACACCCGCATGAGACACCTGTTCCAGGTGCTGGAAAAGACCAGCTTGCGCCGGCACGACATCGTCGTCATGACGGTCCGGCCGATCATGACCGGCTCGGGCGAATACGAACTGAGCGACGAACAGTACTTCACCAGCTACGAGCGAGAACTGTTCAGCCGGGTGGTGGAGATGGCCGAGAAAGAGGGCAAGCCGGTGGACCTGCTGGTGGTGCCGGGCGTGAACCCCTTCGACGCCATGGTGCAGACCGCCGCCAGGTTGCAGGCTTCTCGCCTGGTCACCGGGGTCTCACCGCGCATGGATTCCGAAGAACTGGCGCGGCGCATCGGGCTGGCTTGGGAGAAGTTGCCCGAGCCCCGGCACGCCTTGTCGCTCGAAGTGATCAGCCCAGGCCGTCCCTCCCTGTATGTGAACCTCGGCCCCCATCCGCCCCGCCTGTGGCCGCAAGACCTGGACCGCCTGCACGACATCTGGCTGCGCCTCTCCGGCGAGGGGTACTTCGGCGCCAAGCTGCATCACCGCGACGTCATCGGCCTGGCCCTGCGGCGCCTGGAGCAGGATCTGGAGAGCCCACGCCAGGCCGAGGTGATCGAGGAGCTCCGCCACGGCCTGGAGAAATAGGCGCCTCGGGGGCGTCTCCCCCATCGGCTGGCTGGATGCCGCGCTCCAGGACCTGCGCTTCGCCTGCCGCCTGATGCTGCGCCAGCCCGGGCTTTCCGCCGCGGCGGTGTTGACCCTCGCGCTGGGCGTGGGCGCCAACACCGCGGTGGTGAGCGTGCTTCAGACGGCTCTGTTGAACCCGCTGGGCCTGCGCCAGGCCGGCCGGGTGATGGCGGCGCGGGTGCGGATCGACAAACTCCAGATGCGGAACGTGCAAGCGTCCGGCGTCGAGTTTCGGGAGCTCCAGGCGATGACCGATGCCTTCTCCGCCGTCGCGGCCATCGAGGGCCGCGCCTGGACCTCGCAGGTCCACGGCGAAGGGACGCGGCTGGTGGGCCAGGCGGTCACTCCCGATTTCTTCCGCGTTTTCGGAGAGCAACCCTGGCTGGGGCGCTTCTTCGTCCCCGAGGACCGGGAGGCGGTCGTGCTGTCCCACGATCTGTGGCGGTCGCAGTTCGGCAGCGACCCCGCCGTTATCGGCCGCGCGCTGATGCTGGACGGCAAGCCGCACCGAGTCGTCGGGGTGGCCCCGGCGGGCTTCCGTTTTCCGGCCACGGCGCAGGCCTGGACGCCGCTTTCTCTGGAGCCCAACCGCCTCCAGCGGCGGGGCTGGATGATGACGCTGTGGATCTTCGCCCGCCTGAAGGAGGGCGTGACGCCGCCCCAAGCGGCAGACCGCATCCGCCGGCATGTGGCCGCGGTCAGCGCCTCGGCGGAAGGCCGTGAGCTGGCAGACCTCGGCTACGCCATCGATCTGGATCCGCTGGCCCACTTTGTCGCTGGCGATCTTCGCCGTCCGTTGTGGCTGCTGTGGGCGGCGGCCTGGGTTCTGCTGCTCACCGGGTGTGCGAATGTGGGCGGGCTGTTGCTGGCTCGCAGCGCCGCGCGCCGCAGGGAGATGGCCATCCGGATCTCCTTGGGCGCCACACGTGCGCAGATCCTGCGGCAGCTCCTCATCGAGAGCCTGTTGCTGGGCCTGCTCGGCGGAGCAGCCGGACTTCTGGTGGCGGCCTTCGCCGTGTCGCTCCTGCCTGGCCTGCCCCTCCCGGGCAAGCACTTGTTGGCGCTGGTCGCGCTCGACCAGCGTCTGCTGTTGTACGGTCTGGCCCTGGCCCTGTCGAGCGGCTTGCTGTTCGGCATGGCGCCGGCCGTGCAACTGCTCCGCGAAAGCCAGTCCTCGGCGATGGTCCGCAGCCGCCGCCGCCGGTTCCAGAACGTGCTGGTGACGGCCGAGGTTGCCGGAACCCTGGTGCTGGTGGTGGGCACCGGCCTGCTGCTCCGCAGCCTCTGGGCCGTCCAGCACCTTCCGCCGGGCTTCGACCCCAACCACGTGACCACCGCGTTCCTGATCAAACCGGAGAACGACCCCGGCTTCCTGCCTCGTCTCGAAGAGGCGCTGCGCGCCACTCCCGGCCTGGAGGCGGCCGCCTTGGCCTTCCCGGTGCTATTCAGCGGGGGCGGCCTGACCAGTTCATTCAAGATCAGGAACCGGCAGCGGCAACCCGGCGAACCCGAGTGGCACGGCGAAGCCTACTTGGTCTCGCCGGGATACTTCCGCACTCTCCGCATACCTTTGCTGCGCGGGCGGCAGATACTGGACTCCGACACGGCGAGCGCGCCGGTGGTTTGCCTGGTTGACTCGGTGCTCGCCGAGCGCTTCTTTCCCAACCAGGACCCCCTCGGTCAGGAGATCGCCATGTACCGTGGGTGGGCGCGCATCGTCGGCGTGGTGGGCGCGATCCGCGGCACCACGCTCGAAGAGGGCTCCCGACCGGTCGCCTACTACTCTCTGCCGCAGGTCCCCTTCTTCCAGCAAGCGGCGATCATAGTTCGATCCCGCGGGTCAGCCGTTCCCTCCATTCGCGAGGCCGTCCGCCGAACCAATCCGCTGGTCCCGCTCTACGATGTCAAGTCGATGGAGGAACGCATCGGGGAATCGTTGGGCCTTCGCCGGGTGATGGCCTGGCTGGTGGCCGCCTTCGGGGCGATCAGCTTGGTGCTGGCAACGGTCGGCCTGCACGGCGTGGTTGCGCAGGTGGTGAGCGAACGGACGGCCGAGGTCGGCATCCGCATGGCGCTCGGAGCTCAGCCCGGACAGATCCTCGCGCAGTTCATGCGGCAGGGCCTGCGCTCGGGAGTGGTCGGCATCCTGTTGGGGCTGGCGGGCGCGGCCTATGCCCAGAGGTGGCTGACGAGCTTGCTCTATCAGATCAGACCGTTCGACCTGGTGACGTTCTGTTCGGCCAGCTTGGGGATTCTGGCGCTGCTGTCGCTGGCGGTGTGGCGCCCCGCACGGCGCGCCTCGCGCATCGATCCGCAGGCGGCCCTGCGCTACGAATAGGCCGCCGCAGCCCCCGCGGTCGGGCTAGAATGGAGAATTCCCCTGACCGTGCTAGAGACCACGCTCAGCCAACTGGACCACGACGCCCGCGCGCGCATCGCGGCCGCCCGCACCGCGGACGAACTCGAAGCCGTGCGCGTCGAGGCGCTGGGCCGCAAAGGGACGCTCGCGCAGATCTCGAAGCAGCTCGGCGCGCTGGCGCCCGAGGAGCGCGCGCGCGTCGGCAAACTGCTCAACGCCGTCAAGCAAGGGCTCGAAGAGGCCCTCTCCGCCCGTAAGGCGGGCTTCGAGCAGGAGGCCCTGCGCGGCCGCCTCGAAGCCGAGTGGATCGATGTCACCTTGCCCGCGCCGGGTGTGCGACCCGGCAGCCTGCATCCCGTCACCCAGATTCAGGCCGAGATCGAGGACCTGTTCACCTCGCTCGGCTTCGCCGTGCTGGACGGGCCCGAAGTCGAGACCGAGTACCACAACTTCGACGCGCTGAACACTCCGCCCGACCACCCGGCCCGCGACATGCAGGACACCTTCTGGCTGGCCGACGGCCACCTGCTGCGCACCCACACCTCGCCCGTCCAGGTGCGCGGCATGGAGAGGTTCCGGCCGCCGCTGCGCATGATCGCCCCGGGCCGCGTCTTCCGCAACGAGGAAGTGGACGCCTCGCACGAGCACACCTTCTACCAGGTCGAGGGCATGATGATCGACCGCGAGGTGTCGGTGGCGCACCTGCTCTACTTCATGCAGACGCTGCTCCGGCACATCTTCGGGCGCGAGGTGACGGTGCGGCTCAGGCCCGGCTACTTCCCGTTCGTCGAGCCAGGTTTCGAGTTGGACATCCACTGCCTGATTTGCGGCGGTGCGGGCTGCCCGGTGTGCAAGCAGGGCGGCTGGGTGGAGCTGCTGCCCTGTGGGCTGGTGAATCCCCACGTGCTGCGCGCCAGCGGCATCGACCCGGAGGAGTGGAACGGTTTCGCCTTCGGCCTGGGCCTGACGCGCCTGGCTATGATGCGGTACGGCATCGACGATGTTCGCTTGCTTCAAAGCGGGGACCTGCGGTTTTTGAGACAGTTTTGAGGATGAGGGTCCTCGTGGGAGATCCCCTATGCTCGGCGACAAGAGGCTGATCCGAACGATCCGCTTGCGGAATTTCCTTTCCTTTGGCCCGGCGAGCGACGAGGTCGAACTCCTCGGGCTGAACGTCCTGATCGGTGCGAACGCCTCTGGGAAGTCCAACTTGATTGAGGCGATCGACGTCCTCCGGGCCTGCGCAAGGGATTTGACCGAACCCATCAGGACCGGCGGAGGGGTCGCGGAGTGGCTCTGGAAGGGAAGTCTGCGAGCGGCGATCGCCGAGATTGATGCCACGGTCTACTATCCGGCAGGCCATATGCCGTTGCGGCATCGCCTTAGTTTTGCGGTGGAGGGACAGCGGTTCACGCTGATGGACGAAGCAGTCGAGAACGAACGCCCGAGTCAGGCGGGCGCCCGTGACGTGTACTTCTACTACCGGTACCAGCACGGGCACCCGGTGTTGAACGTCGCTGGCGCCGAGCGGGCCCTGCGGCGTGAGGACATCGCCGCGGACCAGTCCGTGCTCTCGCAACGCAAAGACCCTGACAGCTACCCCGAGATCACCTATCTAGGGAGGGAGTACGCCAAGATCCTGCTGTACCGCGAGTGGGACACAGGCCGACAGACGACGCCCCGGTTGCCCCAGAAGACGGATCTGCCCGGGGATTTCCTCGTCGAAGATGCCAGCAATCTGGTCCTGGTGCTGAACGACCTGGAGTCGCGCCCGGGGTTGCGGGATCTCCTCATCGAGAAGCTGCGCGAGTTCCACGATCCTATCAGCAATGTCTACACCAAGGTTCACGGCGGCACGGTTCAGCTCTTCTTGCACGAGGACGGGCTGAGCCAGCCGATCCCCGCTACACGGCTCTCGGACGGAACGTTACGCTTCCTGTGCCTGCTGGCGATTCTGTGCCATCCGTCTCCTCCGCCGCTGGTCTGCATCGAGGAGCCTGAAATCGGCCTGCACCCCGACGCTCTTCCGATGGTGGCCAGACTGCTGGTCGAGGCTTCCCAACGCATGCAGCTGATCGTGACCACGCACTCCGACGCTTTGGTGGACGCTCTGACGGATACCCCCGAGGCGGTCCTAGTCTGCGAGAAGCAGGAGAGATCCACCACGATGCGCAGGCTCCAAGAGGACGCTCTCGAAGCCTGGCTCGAGCGCTACACTCTCGGCCAGTTGTGGCGCAAAGGTGAGTTGGGAGGGAATCGTTGGTAGCGGTCAAGGTCTACGTCGAAGGCGGGGGAGAGGGCCACGCGCTGCGCACGGCATGCCGGAAGGGGTTCAGCACGCTCTTCGACAGGGCAGGGTTGCGCGGACGCATGCCGCGGATAGTGGCCTCTGGTTCGCGTATCCAGGCGTTCGATGACTTCCGCACCGCTTTGCTCCGCGCCTCACAGGATGAGTTTGTGTGCCTTCTGGTCGATAGTGAGGATCCCGTGGAGGCGAACACCTCGCCGTGGGTCTTCCTCAAGGCGCGCCAATTCGACAGGTGGGAGCCGCCGGCGGGGGCAGTGGATGACAATGCCCACCTGATGGTGCAGTGCATGGAGGCATGGTTCCTGGCCGATAGCGCTGCGCTAGAGCGATTCTTCGCGCAGGGCTTTCGCCGCAACGCGTTGCCGAACCGCGCCGACGTGGAGAAGATTCCGAAACGGGACGTCATCGCTGCCATCGAGGCAGCTACGTGCGACTGCACTCCCAAGGGCCGATACCGAAAGGGGAGGCACTCCTTCGACGTGCTGGCGACGCTGGACCCGGAAATCGTGGCGCGCGCGTCGCCCTATGCTGACAGGCTGTTCGAGACGTTGAAGCGGAGAACCCAGGGGGCCAACGCGTGAACTTCTCCTACAACTGGCTCTCAGAACTGGTCGAGGGGCTCGCCACGCCGGCCCAAGAGCTGGGCCGGCTGATCACCATGAAGACCGCCGAGTGCGAGGGCGTGCATGCCCACGCCTCCCCCGACCCCGAGGACCTTCCCGATAGCATCATCGAGATCGACAACAAGTCCATCACCCACCGCCCCGATCTGTGGGGCCATCTGGGGCTGGCGCGCGAGGTGGCTGCCATCCTCCGCCTGACCTTGCGCGACCCTGTGAAGCTCGAGCTGATTCCGCCCGCCGATCCAGCCATCGGCATCGCCATCCTGGACCTGGACCTGTGCCCGCGTTACAGCGCCCTGGTGTTTGACAACGTCACCGTGGGGCCCTCGCCGCGGTGGCTTCAGAGTCGCCTGGAAGCCATCGGGCTGAACTCCATCAACAACATCGTCGATGTGACCAACTTCGTGATGGCGGAGCTGGCGCAGCCGCTGCACGCGTTCGATCACGACCTGCTCGAGGGCGACACCATCTTCATCCGCCGCGCGCGCGAGGGCGAGATGCTGGTGGCGTTGAACGAAGAGACCTACCGGCTGGAGCCCTCGAACCTGGTGATCGCCGACCAGCGCGGCGCCATCGCGCTGGCCGGGGTCATCGGCGGCCTGGACAGCGCCATCCACCTGCGCACCCGGCGGATGGTGCTCGAGAGCGCCTGCTTCCTGGGTTCCAGCGTGCGGAAGACCTCGGCCCGGTTGAAGCTGCGCACCGACGCCTCGATGCGCTTCGAGAAGTCGCAGGACCCGGCCAACACGGTGCGCGGCCTGGCTCGCGCGCTGGAGCTGTTCCGCCAGGTCTCGCCGGGCATTCGCCTGGTGGGCGGCCTGGCGGACCAAAGGAAGGAGATGCTCCCGCCCGCGCCCATCGAGCTGAGGATGGACTGGCTCATCCGCAAGCTGGGCCGCGAGGTGTCCCCCGAGGAGGTCAGGGACATTCTCGAGCGCCTGCATTTCGGCGTCTCCGAGTCCGCCCCGGGCGTTTTCTCGGTGATGGTTCCGAGCTGGCGCGCCACCCGCGACATCTCGATCAAGGACGATCTGGTGGAAGAGGTCGGCCGCATGGTGGGCTACGACGCCATCGTTCCCCGGGCGCCCTTGATGGCGGTGACCGAGCCGCCAGCCAGCCCCGAGCGGCTCTTCCACCGCCAGGTGCGGCTGGTGCTCTCCCAGCAGGGCTTCACCGAGGTGCACAACTACTCGTTCCTCAGCGAAGAACGGGCGCGCGCGCTGGGCTTCGACCCGGCCGCGCACCTGGCGGTGGCCAACCCGATTTCCGTCGAGCAGGGGCTGATGCGAATGAGCCTGCTGCCGGGCGTCTACCAGAACATCCTCGAGAACAGCAAGCATCTGGAGAGCTTCCGGCTGTTCGAGATTGGCCGGGAAGTCCACAAGCAGGAGGCGGGCCTCCCGCGCGAGATCCCGCACCTGATGGCGGCCATTTACGCGCGCGACGGGGCGGCCGAGCTGGCCGAGCTGAAGCGCACCGCGGAGTGCCTGCTCGCGGGCGCCGAGGTGCGTCCCGCGGCGGCGCGCCACTACGAGCATCCGACGCGAGCGGGCGAGGTCGTCTGGCGCGACCAGGTAGTGGGCCGGATCTTCGAGCTGCATCCGTCGCTGGTCGCTGGGCGTGCGGCGCTACTGGATCTGGACCTCGCTCTGATCCTGCGCCTCGGCGAGCCCGAGAAGCGCTACCGGCCCATCCGGCGCTACCCGGCCAGCGCCTTCGACCTCTCGGTGGTGGTCGCCGAGCGCGAGCTGGTGGGTGACCTGAGGCGGCAGATCGTCGCTCTGGCCGGGGAGCCGCTCGAAGGGATCGAGTTCCTGCGCCAGTACTCGGGGCCGCCCATCCCCGCAGGGCACAAGAGCGTCTCCTTCCGCCTGACGGTGGTCGCCCCGGACCACACGCTCTCGCTCGAGGAAGTGGGCGCCATCCGCGTCCGCGTCATCGACGGCCTCCGCGACCTGGGGTACGAGCTGCGGCTGTAGCGGCACGCTGGCGCAGTCGGATATGCTTGGGAGGGGCAGCGCGGGGCGATGTCGCTCATCAATCTGGCGGATCGCTTGGTCGAGTTGGGCTGGCAGGAAGAGGCACTGGCGGCGGCGCAGGAGGCCGTGCGCATCCGCCGGCAGGCGGCGGCGGCGCACCCCGAGGCAGGCTGGCCGGACCTCGCCCGATCGCTGAGTCAACTGGCCACCCTGTGGCACGGCATGGGCCGGTCGGAGGAGGCGCTGGAGGCGGCTCGGGAGGCAGTGGGGATCTACCGCCAACTGGCGGCCTCGCGTCCTGACGCCTACCTGTCGGACTTGGCCAGGTCGTTGAGCCAGCTCGCCACCTGCTTGACCGAGATGGGCCGGGCGCATGATGCGCTGGCCGCCGCCGAAGAAGCGGTCGGCTCCTACCGCCCATTGGCCGAGGCGTGCCCGGACGCCTTCCTGCCGGACCTGGCCATGTCGCTTCGGGCCAGGAGCGGTTGCCTGCGCGTCCTGGAGCGCCCTGAAGAGGCCTGGGCCGACCTCCACGAAGGCATCCGGCTTCTGAGCCCCCAGTTCCGCAACATCCCCGTTGCGCACCTCCAGCTCATGGGAGGTCTCCTCACGGACTACCTCGCCATGGGCAAGGCACTGTCGCGGGAGCCGGACGCGTCGTTGCTCGCTCCGGCGCTTCAGGCCTTGGCCCGACTCCGCTCGGAACGGCCGGAACCGAGGTGAGATGCCGCCGGCACAGTGATAGAATAGGCTCCGCTCGAAAGGAGTCTTCAGGCAATGCTGCGGAGCTGGCTGAAAGCGGCGGTTCTGTGTGCCGCGTCCGCCCTGTGGTTGTCTGCCGCCGACCCGTCCCGGGCGGGCAAGTGGGTGGACCTGTTTAACGGCAAAAGCCTGGACGGCTGGGAGGTCGTCGGCGAAGGCGTCTGGACGGTCCTGCGCGACGGCACGCTGCTGGGCCAGTGCGATCCCAAGAAACCCTGCCTGCACCAGTCGTGGCTGTACACCAAGCGGGAGTTCGGGGAATTCGATCTGCGCCTGGACTACTGGACGCGCCTCTACGGCAACAGCGGCGTCTCGATCCGTGATTCCTCTCGCGGCCGCTGGGCGGTCGGCCAGGAGTACGTCTCCAGTCGCACCCCGTCCCACGTCGGTTACGAGATCCAGATCGGCCTCACTGAGGGGAAGGGCTACGATGTATCGGGAAGCGTCTACCTGTTTGCGCCTGCCAAGCCCAGCGTCCAGCGCACCAGCGACTGGAACACGCTGGAGGTCGAGTCGCGCAAGGAGCTGATTCGCGTCCGGCTGAACGGTGTGCCGGTCTCCGAGTTTCCCGGGCTGCCCGAGCGGCCCACCACCGGCCCCATCGGGCTGCAACTGCACGACCGCGGCACGCTCATCATGTTCCGCCAGATCCGCATCCGGGAGTACCGGGCGAAATAGAAGCATGCTCCCGCTCACTTCCTGGGTGCACCGATGAAGGCCACGGGCTGGCCCTGGCTGATGGGCGGCGTGGCCACCACGTAGAGGACGATCCCCTCCAGCGGCGAACGGACCTGCGCAATCTGGCGTCCGAAGAAGTCCGTGATCGAAGCGACCAGCGCTCCTTTCTGAACCGGACGGCCCCGCTCGACCGCCGGGTACAAAATGCCCGTGGCAGGGCTGGTGAGGGCCACGGCGGGGTCCAGGAAGATCGGGTTCGCGACCCTGTCCGGCCGGCCTTCGATCATCTTCAGGTGCCGCATCAAGCTCAGGGCGCCGCTGATCAGCCGGCTGACGGAAGCCGGGTCGGTGGCGCCCAGGTATCCGTCCTCGACGATGAGGGCGGGCTTGCCGCGCGTGAGCGCGGTGGTGGAGCAGTACACGGAAGCCGCCGGATGGGAAGGGCGCTTCCGGTCGATCACGATGTGATCGAGCCCCCAGACCAGGGCCATCGCGGCTACGGCCGCGTCGAGTTGGCGGTCGCCGGTCACCGCCTGGTAGAGGTACGGCGACAGCGACTCGTTGCCGTCGCCGCCGTGCATGTCCACCAGGTAGTCGCACTTCTCGATCACCCGGGTGGTGAGGACGTGAGCGATGCGTTCCGATAGGGTTCCATCCGGCCGGCCGGGGAACACGCGGTTGAGGTTCTTCTGGTCCACGGGGCTGAAGTACACGGTGCGTCCGAGGAAGGACGGCATGTTGGCCACGTGCACCAGGATCAGGGTGCCGCTCAGGCGCTGGGGATCCAGTTGCGAGCGCAGCTTCTGGAGGGCCAGGATGGGCGGGTACTCGTAGCCGTGCACGCCCGCCACCAGGGCCAGCGCCGGCCCGGGACGCGCGCCGTGGATCAGCGTGACCGGGATATCGGCCCCAGGCACCTCCAGCATGCCGGAGACCACTTTCCCCGGGTCTGCCCGGAGCGAGCCCAGGGTGAAAGGTTGAGCGGCGGCGACCCCCGCCGCCAGCAGGAGTGCCGGGAGAACAGTCATGACCGCACCTCGTGCGCCAGCCATTGTACCGCGTGGCCTGAGATATCCTTGAGGCGTCATGGTCTCGCCGCCGACGCCTCGTGATAGCGGTGGCGAGATAGGAGGTCAGGCATGGATTCAGCGGCATCCCGCCGTAGGTTCTTGAGATTCTCGGTGGCGGTGGCATCCACCGGCGCCGCGGCCAGGCGCGTGCTGGGCGCGAACGACCGGCCCGCCTACGGCGTCATCGGCACCGGCAGCCGCGCCCGCGGGCTGAACAAGGTCTTCCAGAAACTCGGAGCGCAGTGCGTGGCACTCTGCGACGTGTACGAGCCGAACCTGGAGCTGGCGCGCAAGGACTCGCCGCCCGGCGCCCGCGGCTACGTGGACTACCAGGAGCTGCTGGCGCAACCGGGCGTGGATTTCGTCGTTATCGGCACGCCCGACCACCAGCACTGCCCGAACCTGCTGGAGGCGCTGGCGGCGGGCAAGGACGTGTACCTGGAGAAGCCCCTGTCGATGTCGCTGGAAGAGAGCGCGCGCATGGTGGCCGCGGTGCGCCAGAGGAGGCAGATCGTCCAGGTGGGCATGCAGCGCCGCAGCATGGAGTTCATGTGGCGGGCGAAGAAACTCGTCGAGGAGGGCATCCTGGGCACGGTCAGCGCGGTCAAGCCCATGTGGAACTGGCATTTCGCCCAGCCGCTCGACAACTCGCCCCTGCCGGGGAAGCTCGACTGGCAGCGCTTCCAGGGCGTGGCCGCCCCGCGGCCGCTGGAACCCATGCGCTTCCGCTGGTGGCGCGGCTTCTGGGAGTACTCCGGCGGCAACATGACCGACCAGGGCACCCACCTGATGGACGTGGTGCAGTGGATGACCAACTCCGGCCCGCCCCGCGCCGCCGTCTGCCACGGGTACCTGGCGAAGATGAAGGGCGCCGAAGTCCCCGACGTCTTCTGTGCCGTCTTCGAGTACGCGAACTTCCTGGCCACCTGGACGCTGGACTACGCCACCTCCTACCAGAACGACTGGTCGATCGTGTTCCACGGCGACAAGGCTTCCATGGTGATGGACCGGGGCGGCTGCCGCATCTACAAGGACCCGGGGGTGCAGGAGTCGCCCTGGAACCTGCGCGGCGAGCTGCCGCTGATCCACGACGAGAAGGACACGGGCATGGGCATGGAGCACCAGCAGAACTTCCTCGACTCGATCCGTTCCCGCCGGGAGCCCAACTGCCCGGTGGAGCTCGGTGCGGCGGCGGTGGCGGGCCCACACCTGGCTAACATCGCGTTCCGCGAGCAGCGCCGCGCGCGCCTGGCCGACGACGGCACCAGGGCGCTGTAACGCCGCTTGGGGCGCGTCGCCGGGGTCAGGGCACGGCGAAGAGGGACCAGCGGCGCTCGGGGGGGAAGACTGAGCGGGAGGAATTGGGTCTGTTCTGTCAATTTTAATGTTCGGGGGCGCAGCGTCGTCCTCGGTGGGGGAATCGGGGTTGGCCGCGGCGGTGCGGCGGGACTGGACGAGCTTGAGCTCGTGGAGGGCCTTGTAGAAGGCGCGGCGCGTGGAGGTCTCGTAGCGGAGGAGCTTCACGAAGGTATCGCCGGAGCAGTTGCGCCAGAAGACGCGGCCGAGGAGGCGGGAGTCCTGGTGGTACTGCTGATCGGCCTCGGAGTCGGCGGGGTCGGGATCAGGGGCGTCGAGTTCGAGGTCGTCGCGCAGGTCGTCGAGGCGGTCGGAGATGAGGCCGGTTTCGAGGCGGGCGATCCGCCGGAGGCGCCAGTCGGCGGCGGCCAATTGAAAGACGAGGAAGCGCTCGAGGGGTCCCTGGGGGTGGTATTCGGAGCGGAAGGCGTCCACGAGTTCCTCGAACTCCTGGCGGTTCTCTTCGGGCAAGACGAGGGCGCGCGAGGAGGCGAGGCCGTGGCGGGTGGCATTGCGGCTGATGGTAGCCTTGCCTTCCGGGGTCTTGGGGCCGCTGCTGCGGCGGGCATTGCGGCGGTTGGCTTCGATCTGCTTCTGGCTGGGCATGGGACGCCTCCGGCTACAGGGTAGCCGGGGCTGGCCGGGGCGGGCTGACGCTTTGGGTGTAAGTGGGTGAGGGGGCGGGAGAAAAAAAGTTGGGGGTGGGGGGAACCTACAGGTTACGAGCCACAGGCGGCGGGTGCGGCGGGTTCGGGGGCAGCGGGTTCTCTACCATGTGAGGAGCCGAAGCCCGCTGACAGCCCGGAAGTGCTGATCGCGGCTTGCCAGTGGCGAGCGATGCTCTCGTGCGAGGGCCGCAATCCAGACGTCATTGCTGGGGATGAGGAGCCCCGCCGCCTTCAACTCGCGGCGGATGTCGGCGTAGTGCCGGGCCGTCTCCTCTCCGATGAGCAGCAGATCAAACAGTGGGAGGTTCGCCCTGAGCCATTGTTTGTACCGCTCCCTAAGCCGGGATTGGTGAATGCCATAGAGAAACTCGCCGAGCGCGACGACCGGGAGAGCGAGGTTCACTTCGCTTTCGATGACGGGCAACAGCTTCTTGTCACCGTCGGCGAAGGCCGACAGGGCGTTGGTATCGAGAATCACCGCCACTCCTCGTCGTCGATGCGCTCGAACTCCGCAGCCACGACGCGCTCCAGCCGCCTGGTCTCGCCATGGAGTTCGCGCAGCCCGCCAAACGCCCTCATCCACGGCTTCTCCTCCGGGCCGCCGGCCTTGCGGCGAAGCCGTTCGCTGAGCGCCTGGGTGAAGAAGTCCTTCAAGGACAGGCCCTGTTGCGCGGCGACCGCCTTGGCCTGGCGGAACAGGGGGTCGGGAATCTCGACCGTGGTCTTCATGCTCCCATTTTCCCATAAATACGGGAGGGGCGCGCTCAGGGCAGCGCAAGAACCGGTTTCACCGAGAGAGCGCCAGGAGTTTCGAGCCCCATGCGCCGGTGGCGGGACGGGGGAGGCCTTCCGGTGCAGGGTAGCGGAGGGGAGCAGAGGACGACGCTGCGGGTCGGTGGTAGGTGCTTTAGGGAGCGGGAGAAAAAGAATTGGCGGTGCGGGGAATGACATGCAAGGAGCAGAAACAGCCGGCCGGGGCGCTGTGTTGGGTGCTGTCCTAAAATTGCGTTGAGGAACACGTGGAGCGCTTTGGCGGTGACCGCCTTACTTTTCTGCATCCACGGCATTCCCATCATGGCACATACCAAACATGTCGAGGTCGGTGCCGTACCGATGATGGGCGCACAGGTCGGTCCAGTGCGATCGACCAAAAATATCTCTATAGTATATCCGAGCTTGCACGTAGAGGAGCGCACTCCTTTGAACGTACATGGCCAACATCCCTGGCGTGAATGTGCCGCCGTATGCATTGAAGGCAAGGTTCGTGACTCCAGGTGGAAGCACGGCTCGGCTTCCGCCGCTTATGTCGGAGCCGATGGTTGCATATGCCGGCGGGAAGTGTAGCACCGGAGGCGTAGCGGAAATCACAACCTCGCCGACGTCAAGAATTTCAACAGCCGGAGTCTTGCCAGAGTTCATAATGAAGAAGGACACCTTGACCAACTGACCGCGTATCGGCTCCTCGGACAAGACGAATCTGGTTGCGGTTACCCACGCCCGCTGGTCCAGACGAATTGCGGCGATGCTAGCATCCAACGCAGCCTTGCTCTGTCGTTCGCTTCTGTCAATCGCCTCCCTGCTTTGCTGAAGGCTTTTTTCCATGGCATCGGCGGTGCGCTGCTGTTGCGCTATCAACCGTTCAACTTGAGTTCTGGTTTCCTCTCCGCCCGTCTTCATTGCCTCCAGGGTCTTCTGAGCAGTTCTGGCGGCGCTTGTAGCAGCACCAGCACTGAGCTCGCCCGCGCGCACTTGGCAGAACATAATCAGATTGGCGCAGACGCTCGTCAGGAACAACCCCGCCGTGAACACGACCAAGAGCTTGTTAAAGCGAAGTTGTCGCTGCTTGTACTCCTCATCACGTTTTTTGTCCTCTGCCTGCTGGCGCTCAAGTTCCTGTATGCGAGCTTCGATGATGCGGGCCTCTTCCGCCCTCGGAAATTCATTATCGGGATTGCGCATTTGGTCGCTGCTCAAGCTGCTAGCTATTGTATCGCAAAGTTGCTAGTTGGCTAGAAGTTCATCCAGACCCCACACCCGATGCGCAATCCCCGCTTCCATCGCGGGCGTCACCCACAAGCTGTTGTGAACACGGCAGAAATTGTACCATGCGAAGTGCAGGGCCAGTGCCGCCCGCAGGGGTAGTGTCCTAAAGGCGCGTTGCTTATGAAACCCCACACCTGTATAATCAGCATTGCGATGCCCAACAGGCTCAAGGTCACGCTGCGCTATTCCGGTCCCGACGTGGATGACGGCACAATGCCGGTGGCAGACGTTCTCTCAGCGCTCGGAGGGTTCGCTGGAGCATATGGCAAGATCGCCGCACGGTACAGCCCAGAGCTGGAACATCGGTTGCGAGTATCGGCGGTCGAATCGAGGTCGTTTGAGCTTGTGGTCTGGGCTTGGGCGATCCTTGGGCAAGCATCTGGGCCATTGCAAACCCTCCAACTGTTGAGGAACGCTTCGCGCTGGGTAGTGGCGGCGATTGCCAAATTGATCCAGGTCAAAAAGCACATCAGGGGCCAGCCGCACACGGTCCACGTCACGGGAGACAGCAATACGGTCGTGATTGTTAACTTTGAAGGTAGCAGGCTTGAGATGTGCCCGGAGATCTACGAGATTTTCAGCACGCGCATGATCGACTCCGACCTAAAGAAGATCGCTAGGCCGTTGCAGCCTGACCGAATCAATCGAGCGGACTTGATCGCTGCGGACGAAGAGGCGAGTATCGAAGCTGAGATCACCAGCGCAGACCAGCAATACTTCGACATCGAAGAGTCCGCAACGACCGTATCGAGAGAAGCGAATATTGATGGGCACTTCGTCTCCCTCAACAAGGAGCACAACAGGGGAACTTTCAGGCTTTTTAACGGAGTGTCGGTGCCGTACCAATACTGCGGTTCTGATCCGTATGCCTTTCACCGCGAGTTCAGCTACCGTGGCCCAGTCCGAGTGAGGTGCGTTGCGAGTTTTGACCAGAACTTGGCACCCAGCAAACTCGACATAACAGAAGTTGAGAGACTGCAACGCGACCTGCCGCTTCAAGCGACGAGCAATTCGGACATTCCCCCGACGTGATCCGCAATCCCGGCCTGCATCGCGGGCGTTACCCGCAGCGTCCGGTGAAACCGGCAGAAGTTGTAGTGGGCGAAGTGCAGGCAGAGGGCCGCCCAGAGGTTCTCCCAACTCTTCGAGAAGCCGTTCGTCAGCCGGGTGAGCCTGCGGATCTGCATCCGCGTCGTGAGGTTCTGGCGTTCGACGTGAGAAGTCCAGATCCGGTCGGGATCGGGCGTCCCCAGAACTGGGACCACCTCCGTGGCAACGACATGCGCCGGGGAGTAGCGGTGCTCGCCCTCTGAATTCGCCCGGCAGACTTTGATGAGTTGGGCGAAGTCCACGCGGTCGGACAAGGTGTTGTCGATTGCCGAACGGTACGGCGTGAAGCCATCAGTCGTGACCTGAAATTCCTGCGGTGAGGTAGCGGCCCGCAGGCCCGGGCGTCCACGTGTGGGCCTCGCACGCCGCACCCAAGGCACATGTCCCGCGGAACCGCGGCGCACCCGCGGGGAGGTTCGACCCAAGGCTGGGGGCCACCCACGAAAACATGCTACAGCGGAAACGTTCCCGTGGGAAATGCGGCCCCGCCCAATCGGGGGAAACCCGGCTGAACCGGATCCCAGCCCGCGTGTGTCACCGATGCATCGCAGGGTGGCCCCCCCTGGGCGCCGGTGGGGCGCTTCATCGTCCCGGCCCCCGAAGCCGGGCCGGGTGGCGGGCCTGAAACGCCCCGGCAGAATCTCGGTTTCAGCCCCAGGTAGTGTCCTAAAAGTGCATTGACGAGGCCCGCATTCAGTTCCTGGCTCTGTAAAGCAGTAAGCCACCAACCGCAAGGGCCCCACCGACAGCGCCCTCGAAACGGGCTTCGGTGGGCTACCCTGAACCTCCTCCGTACACGGCACTGCGTCCGACGGAGTGGAACGCCAGAATCCCATAGACGAAGAGACCGATACCGATCGAGATCAGGAGTCCGCCAAGTTTCCTCATGGTTTCAACTCTAGCACGGCTCCCGCAAGCAGCTAGGTAGTCGGAATTCAGCAAACGCACTTTTAGGACACTACCCTGTGTTGTTGACTTCCAGGTTGAGCGGGAGCATCATGAATCGTACTCCTGTCGCCAGCGCCAGGATTTCGGGGAAGCCAGGCCGAATGAACAACTTCACCGCATATTGTGGGTCGCCGTTGCGGCTGTTGCCCGGCCAAACCGTGGCGGCCGAGGGCTTCACAGCCCCCTCGACGGGATGCCGCAGGTTGTGCGAATCGAGAGGGGAGGAATCATGCGGACCGGCCGGGGTTTATGCAGGTCGGCCTAAACAATAGCCGGGCAGCAGACGTAACTGAACGATGGTCACTACCGGCAGCGTACCAGTTGCCACTGTCTATACGGAGGAGAATGTGCGTCTTGAGGAACTCACTGCCGCCGACTTCCCGGGCGTCGATCCCCAGAAGTTAGAGGAGTGGAAAGCCTTGGCTCTTCAGGTCAACCGCCTTCCGCTGATTGGCTTAGCGATTGTTGCCCTTGGTTATGTAGTAACGGTACCGCTTATAGGCGGTGCCATCGGTTGGGGCATTCCGGTCATCGCATTCTTTGCCTACATGATTTCCCAGCAGCCAAAGAAGTTTCGCTGTGCCAAGCTGTACAAGCAGCTCGGCATCAAAGACCAACTCAAGCGAAAGCTCAGAGAACGCCGTTGAGACAGCCGCGCTGCCCAACAACGCCTGCAGCCGGCCGCTCGCTTCGCGAGCGGCGGCTGAAGCTGAGCGTTGGCTACTCGAGGATCGCGGCAAGAGGGGCTGTTGCCGACAGCGATCTGGCCGGTGGCCGTGTAACGAGCGTTGAGCTCGCCTTTGAAATGGTCGGTGCTCGCCAGTAATGGGAGTTTCCGAAGCGGCAGGAGTGGCCTCGGATATGGCAGAGCTACACGCGACGAAGGAAGTGACTGCGCCCCGCTCCCCGCCCACAGGGCACCCGGTCGCGGCTCGGAACCAGATTTCGGCTGCCGGCTTGACGGATCATGTCTGGTCTGTCCAAGAACTAATAACGCTGTTTTGAGTCAGGCGAAGTCTCTTTCAAGGACATTGGCTGGGAGTTTCCGAAAGTTCGTGAACGCCTTCGGCCCTCGTTTCTTAAACTGTGCGTCCATGAATGCTATACCCTTCCTGTTGAGCACGTCCGCGTACACGTGCTCATCTTTCCCCTTCGGAGGGTATAAGACATTGATCGTGAATTCCTTCCCCACGGCCGGAGCAATTGATCCAAGCTTCATTGCCTCATAGACGTGATACAATGTTGCACCAAGAGTCTCATCTTCTTGGTGTTCCCTCTGAAAGAGCACACCATCAGCTATATAAGAGCCAAAGCCAATTGTGGCGAAGCTGTCCACCAGGTCCACCGACCCATCCTCGGCCACTTTGAGAATGCTGGGGGATCTGTCAGTGGAAAACATACAAAGGATCAACTCACACTCCGGTTTCAGCTTACTGATATCCCTGAGGGTCTCTTCGGCGATGGCCTGCGGGATCTGCTTTGCGGCTATTGCGGAGAGAAACGCTTTGTACGTCATGCCGTACTTAAGCCCAACGTACTGGGCTGCAATCTTGCTCTTGAACAAGATAGGCGGGAGCATAAACACATCAACTAGGGTCTGTTTGGTGATCGGTGATTTGGGGGGATTTGCTTTTGCCCTCCACTCTAGGAATTCTGCGAATGTATCCTTCAGGTGTACGGCCCGGGTGATGTTCCCTGCAATCAAAACTGCGATGTCTTTCCCAATCCAGTAGAATTTGTCCTGTATATCGGCACCAGCAACGTAGCCCTCAGCGCGCCAATCCGTGGCGGCCACAATTCTCGGCTTCCGATGATCCTGGCAAGCGGCAGCAACACACAGCGTCATCCGGTACCTCCAGGGCGGCAGAGTCAGCCGACTGGCAGTATAGCGCGCGTGCTTGAGCGGTACAAGTGTGGGCAAATCCAAATGGGCCGGACGCCACGGCCCGAAGCCGAGCGGGGCGCTCACGAGGCACCCCCGGGGTGGGCTGGCCGCTGGTCTCCGGCTGGTGGAGGCACACCGTCGGCATCAGCGCCTCCGTCTCCTTCAGGCGAGCGGCCCGAATTTGAAATTGACCCAGTACCAGATTTCGAGCAGCGCGTGTAAGCGAGCGGTCTGGGCTATGCGTAAGAGTTTATGAGGCTGTGTGTCGTAGCGCAGCCGGAGGGTGACGGGTTAGAGGCATTCGCCGACCGGCGGGGGTTTCGAGAGGCGCCGACGGGACCGGGGAGAGGTTGCGCCAGCAACCGGGAAACAGGCGGCGTTGCAGGGGGAGGGCTGAGGACGAGGAACGGGGTCTGTTCTGGGGGGAGTGGTCTGTCCTCGGTTTCGCGAAATGGTGTTTGAGTGTACTGGAAGCTGTGAGGAAATCGAAACACAGGCAGGAATGCCTGTGCCACCTGTCCGCAAGCCCTGTGTTTCGAGTGTGGCACAGTCATTCATGTCTGTGTTTTCGTCGCCCGCCCGGATTTTTTCACACCCCCTGAAGCGTGCGCCACAACTACGGGGTGAGGTTCAGGGTGTGGACCTGTCGGGCGGACAGGTCGATGACGCGGATCAGGTGGTTGTTGGTGTCGGCGACGTAGAGCTTGCCGTCGAGGAACGCCAGGCCGCCCGGTTCGTTGAAGGTGGCCTCGAGGAGCTGGCCGTCGCGGGAGCCGTGCCGGCCCGTGCCGGCCAAGGTGGTGCTGGTGGCGCGCACCGGATGGATGACCTTGACCCGCGAGTTGTAGGTGTCGGCGACATAGAGCAGCCCGTCTCGCACGGCGATTCCGAGTGGGTGCTGGAGGCGGGCGCGGGGGCGGGCTCCGTCGCGGTCGCCGAACTCGAACAGGTCTTCGCCGATGAGGGTGCCCACCTGGTTCGGCGCGCCCAAGTCCGCCCAGCGGATGGAGCTGCTCTCGCTATCGGCGAAGTAGAGCCGCTGTCCGTCGGTGGCGATGCCGCTGGGCTGCGCCAAAGCGGCGGTGGCGAGCGGCCCGTCAAGGCGCGCTTCGCGGCCCGAGCCGGCGTAGGGACGGGCCTCCCAGGTCTTCACATCCGCCACCCAGAGCTGATGCGACCCGGCCATGGCGATGTAGAGCCGGCCATCCTGAAGCACGAGGTCCCAGGGCGAGTTGAGAGCCACGGCGGTTCCGCGCCCGGCCACGTTGAACTGGAGCGCCTGCTGGCCGGCGCCTAGGACGGTGGTCACCTGACGAGTGCGCAGGTTGGCGGCGCGGATGGCGTGGTTCTCGGTGTCGGCGATGTAGAGGACCTCTCCGTCCACCGCGGTGCCTTGCGGGTGGCTGAAGCGGGCCGCCTCGAAGGGCCCGTCCTGGAGGCCGCTCTTCCCGCTGCCAATGGTCTGCTCAATGGCGCCATCCGGACGCGCGATGAGGATGCGGTGATGATTGGAGTCCGTGATGAGCAATCGGCCGCGGGCGGGATCGGCCGAGACCTTTCCCGGAAACTCGAGCAGTGTGCCAGGGCGCCGGGCTGCCTCCAGGGCCGTGGCCAACGGGCCGCGCTTCAGCTCTCCTTTTGCGTCGAAATAGCGGACGGCCTGGCCGATGACCGGGTCAAAGGCCTCGAAGACGCGCTCGCCGGAGCGCAGGCCGATGATCTTGCCGCGCGGGTCGATCAGCGCCAGGGTGGGCCAGGCGTTGACGCCGTAGGCGCGCCAGACGTCCATGTCCGCGTCGTTGACCACCGGGTGCCGGATGTCGTAGCGCAGGATGGCCTGCCGGATCTGGTCGGTGTCGTGCTCGTTGGTGAACTTGCCCGAGTGGACCCCGATGACCACCAACTCGTGGGGGTACTTCTCCTCCAGCTTCCGCAAGTCCGGCAGGATGTGCATGCAGTTGATGCAGCAGAAAGCCCAGAAATCCAGCAGCACCAGCTTCCCGCGCAGTTCCCGCAGCGCGAGGCGCCGGTCCGTGTTCAGCCATTCCAGGTGCGGCGGGAAGTCCGGCGCGGTGACTTTCCCCGCGAAACCCCCTTCCGGCGACAACTTGCCCCCCTTGACGCGTGTACGGTTCGGCTGAGCGCGGCAGGCCGACAGGGTCACCAGCAGGCCGAGTACGATCGACAGTCTGGCCCCTCGTGAATGCGGCATTGAGCCCCCCTGGAACGCCCAGTCTCCAGTGGTTCTTCTTCTATTGTAGCGCCGTACCGGTGGCGGCGGTCAGGCGGGCGTCTCGACGCGGCTACGCTTGATCGCCGCGCCCGTCAGATCCCGCAACTTGGACAGGCGGCGGACGGTGCGCGCATCCGTAGGGGCTTCGGTACCCAGCCGGTCGAAGTACAAGCCGCCCACCAGGACGTTGTCCACCAGGACCGGGAGCAAACCGAAACTGGCTGCGCCCAGAACTCTCAGCGTGTCTTGTTCGGCGGAGCCCGCTGCACCCGCCTCGGGCAGGAACAGTTCCTGCTTCATCCGCAAGGCCGCCCCGATGGGGCCTCCGCGTGAGGACAGCGGAAAGCAGAAACTGTCTCGCAAGCCGTCGGCGCCGTCCCCCAGGCCCACCCGGCCCTGGATGTAGGTGTGCTCGGGATTGACCAGGCAGAACAGCACGCGGTCAAAAGGCCCGCCCCGGTAGATGGCTTCCAAGATCATCAATAAGACGTTATTGAGGTGGAACTCACCCGGCGCCTCCACGAGGACCTCGACCTCGTGGGTCAACTGCTCGAGCAGATTGGGTCCGCTGGTCAACTGCTCCAGATCCAGGCCTCCCTCGGCCGCGACGGCCTCGGCGGCGCCGGCCGTGGCCGCCTCCGCCTGCCGGCTCAGGCGCAGGTTGTCGAAGGGAATGTGCAGGAGGTTGAAGATGTTCTTGGTGTCCAGCAGGGCCGTGTCCAGGATGCGCCCCACGTCCTCTCGGCGCAGCTCGAGCACGGGCAGGTAGTCCTTGATGAGCAGGTTTACCCGGGAACGCGTACCCTCGGCATCACGCCTGTAGACCGCCATGGTCAGCGCATGACCGAAGGAAGTCAGCATGCTCAACAGGTCGATGCTGCCCAGGGCGCCCTTGGGGGGCTTGGTCTCCAGGTCCAGGATGCAACGCGTCACCTGGTCCGGCATGTTCCAGTGCTGCGCGACGGCCTGGCCGAGGTCCTCATAGGTGAATTGCAGGATCCGCAGGCAGGCCTCCCGCGCCGAGAGGTTCTGGTCCTGGATGAGGCCCAGGATGCAGGCGTACGGCTGGGGAAAGTAGCAGGCAATCAGCACCTCTCCCAAGTTGCAGAACATGCCGCACAGGTAGGCTTCCTCGCGCCGCGGATAGCGGACCTGCGCCGCCGCGGCCCGCGTCTGGTTGGCCGTCAGCAATGACAGCAGCATCAACTCCTTCAGGCCCGGCGAGTGCTTCTGGTAGTGCTCGAACAAAACCAGGCTACCCGCCAGATAGCGGATGGCGTCGGCGCCCAGCAGGACCACGGCGTGACTGACCGACAGGATGGGCCGGCCCGACCGGTTGTACTGCGCCGAGTTGGCCACGCGCAGCACCTTCAAGGTCAGACTGTAGTCGCGCAGCACCAGCGAGGTCAGATGCCGGAAGGAGGCCCCCTCGTCCTGAAGGGCGCACATCACCTGCTGGATGTGGTGCGAGATGGCCGGGAAATCAGACTGCCGGAGGATTTCCCGGAGGCAGCTCTCAATGCGCTCCTCGCGTGTCGGCTGTGCGCCCAACCGCCACCGCCCTCATGAGCCGGCTTCCATGAAGTAGTAGCCGATCATATGGCAAACCACCAGATGGGCATCCTCGATGCGACCCATGTGCTCGACGGGAACCTGGATGTTGAGCTGCGCCAACCGTCCCAGCTTGCCTCCGTCCCGCCCGGTCAGCCCCAGCGTGCGGCAGCCCATCGAGTTGGCGTACTCGATGGCCCGCAGCACGCTGGGCGAGTTGCCCGAGCCGCTGATACCCATTACCAGATCGCCGGGATGGGCGAAATTCTTTAGCGGCTCGACGAAGACGGCCTCGAAAGCCACGTCGTTGGCGTAGGCGGTGGTGGTGGACATCGATTCGGTGAGGGCCAGGATCCGGAAGCGTGCGGGCCGGTTGTAGCTGGCCCCCTTAACCATGTCCGTGACGAAGTGAGAGGCCGTAGCCGCGCTGCCTCCGTTGCCGCACACGAAGATCTGCCGCCCGGCGGCCCGGGCCTCCTCGAACCAGGCGATGGCCTGCCCGACCCGCTCGAGATCGACGGCCTCGAGGGCCTTTAGCAGCTCGCTCTTGTATTGTTCCGGGAAACTCATAGACTTTCCATTTGTCTTGCCAGCGCCAGCGCACCATAGAGGACGCTGGCGTCCCCCAGCGCCGCGGGCGCCACGTCAATGCGTGCCCCCGACCAAGCGGTGATCTGCCGCCCCAGTTCCTCCCGCAAAGGCCCGAAAAGCGCCTCCCCCGCCTTGCTGATGCCTCCGCCGATGACGAGGCGGGCCGGGTTCAACAGCATGATGGCGGCCTTGATCCCCAAGGCGAGATCGACGACGTAGTGGCGGACGAACTCCGGCTCGCGGAGCAGCTCGCGGGCCGGACGGCCGTAGTCGGCCTCCAGCCACAACCCGCTGCACATGCGCTCGAGGCAGCCCCGCGCTCCACACAGGCACACCGGCCCGTCCGGACGCACCGTCAGGTGGCCGACCTCCCCGGCCCAGGAGTCGGCGCCCCGGTAGAGGCGGCCGTCCACCACCAGGCCTCCGCCGATGCCCGTCGAGATGGTCATGTAGAACAAGGGCGTGTGGCCGACGCCCGCGCCGAAGACCGCCTCCCCGAGGGCGCCCACGTTGGCGTCGTTGTCCATAATGGCGGGCAGGCCCAACTCCTGCGTGAGGAAAGACGGCAGAGGGAAATCCTGCCAGCCGCCCACGTGGGTGGACAGGGCCACGCGCTGCTCGGCGAAGCGCACCGGGCCTCCGAAGCCGATCCCGCAGCGCTGGAAGCGCCAGTCTGGCTGCCACTGCCGAGCCAAGGCCACGATCTGGCCGAGCATCCAGTCGCGCCTGCCCTCGCGGTCGGTCGAGCGCGTGTCACGCAGCGCCAGGCGCTCTCCTTCGAAGACCGCCATGGCGAAGTTCGTCCCACCGACGTCAATGGCCAGCGTATTCACTGGCTGCCCTCTGACTCGGCGGCCAGGACCTCCTCGGGCGAGGCCGTGCCGGTGCCCTGCTTCATGATGGTGAGGGAGGCCACCAGGTTGCCGAACGCTGCCGCCTCGACTGGGGAACCGGTCACCGCCAGGGTCAGGGCCGCGCCGGCCGAGAAGCTGTCCCCGGCGCCGCAGATGTCCACCGGCTCGGCGATCCGCCGGGTGGGCACCGCCGTCTCGCCGGACTCCTCGACCACGACGACGTCCCCGGCCCCTTGCGTCACCACCAGGAGCCTGCTCTCGACGTGGCGCCGGAGCCGCTGGTAGTCCACACTGCCGAACAGCCGCCGGCAGGCCGCCTCGGCCTCCGCCCGGTTGGGCTTGACGATCACTTGGCGGAACAGCTCCGCCCTCATCCGGGAATCCACCCAGAACACCTTCTCCGGGTAGCGCCCGGCGAGTTCCTGGAGGAGGTTCCGGACGGCCGGCGTGATCACGCCCCCGTGATCGGTTTCCGCCTGGTCGGCCACCAGAACCACCTGGCAGCCGCCCACCGCGGCCCCCAGCCGCTTGAGCACCTCCCACTCGACGGCCTCCGGCAGGGCCTTGGTGTTGATGAAATCCACCCGCGGCTGGTCCTCGCGGCCAGTGCGCGAGTTGATGAGCTTGGTGTAGGTGAAGGTGGCCCAGCCGGGCGCGGTCACCACCAGGTCGCTCGAAGTTCCGCGCCTGTGGAGCGCGCCGCGCAGCTCGAAGCCGCAGCCGTCGTCCCCGATGACGCCCAGCACGGCCACCTTGCCGGCCCCCAGCGCCACCAGGTTGTTGGCCACCGTGCCTCCGGCCCCGGGGGTGACCTCCGTGGCCACCACACCGAGGCGCGGGATGCCGGTTTCGCGCGAGGGCTCCGTGGCCGCCGGGTCGTAGGTGCACCAGCGGTCCAGGCAAATGTCGCCCACCACCAGGGCGGAGAGTTCCGGGAAGCGGCCCAGAATTTCGGCCGTCCTCACGCTGCCTCCAGGATGGCGCGGCGCAGCGCTGGCAGCGTGGCCCGGTGGTCGCCCGCGAAGTAGTAGCTCTGGCCGCCGTCGGCCACCGTGCGCACCAGGATGGTCTTGTGCGGGCGGAAGTAGTAGCCGGGGTCGGTCTTGTCCAGCTCGCGGCGGAAGTCGCCGCGGATGGGCACCAGGTCGAAGACCGCGGTGGCGAAATGGCGGATGTTGCGGCCCTCCTGGGCGGCCACGTTGCGCGCCATGGCCAGGGCCTTCAGGTAGACTTCCGGGGCCATGAC
>CAZIRH010000007.1:4983-29552 GCA_964541065.1 uncultured Solibacteraceae bacterium | reverse complement strand
ACGTCGATGTTCCCCCGCTACACCGACTACGACTTCACCATCGACAAGCTGGGCATGACCAAGATGCCGCATGCGCCGACCAACACTCAGGCCACCGTTCCGCGGTTCGACGTCAGCGGCTCGACGCAGCTCTTCGCTCTGTCCAGCGCCGGGGAGTGGAACTCGTACAACCAGTGGAATTTCGCGCCCAGCTTCAACCTGACCAAGGGCCGGCACACCGTCCGCACCGGCTTCGAGTACAACTACGTGGCCCAGGCCATCGGCAACCGCGGGTGGTCGAACGGCACCTTCACTTTCAACCAGGGCTTTACGCAGCAGCTCTCCGGCTACAACGCCGGCACTTACGACGGCGCCTCGATTGCCAGCCTGCTGTTGGGCTACCCGGCGAGCGGTCAGATTGACTGGAACGACAACCCGTACCGGACCCGTCCCTACTTCGCCCTCTACGTGCAGGACGACTGGAAGATCGCGCGCAACGTGACCCTGAACCTCGGCCTGCGCTACGACGCTCAGTTCCATGCGCTGGAGCGCTTCGATCGCTTCAATGCGGGCTTTGACATGACCACGAAGAACCCGCTGAGCGACGCGGTCCTGGCCAACTGGGCCAAGATCAAGGCCCAGGAGGACGCCAAGAACCCGAAATACCCGTACCCGGCGCCGCTCACCCAACTGAGCGGCGGATGGCTCTTCGCCGGGGTCGGCGGCCAGCCCCGCCGGATATTCGACACGGACTGGACCAATCTCGGCCCCCGTGCCGGCGTGGCCTGGAAAGTGTCTTCGAAGACCGTGCTCCGCGCGGGCGCCGGCGTCTACTATCAGTCGCCGACGCAGGGCGGGCGCACCAACGGCTTCGCCATTACGACGAGTTACGATTCCTCGCTCGATGGCATGAAACCCTCCGCGGGCGCCAGCCTCAATGGTCCCTACTCTCTGGTGGATCCGTTCCCCCTGGGGATCCTCCCGCCGACCGGCGCGGGCGAGGGCCTGCTGACCCAGATCGGCAGAGGCGTCACCTTCGATCCGCGGACGCTCAAGATTCCGCGGACCTACCAGTACTCCTTCGGCGTCCAGCAGCAACTGCCGGGGAGCATCGTGGCGGAAGTCTCCTTTGCGGGCAACTACCAGACCTTCGTGGGGATCGATTGGGGCCGCAACGAGATCAGCATGGCCGACTACAATCAGTCGCGCGTGGACAACGCGCAGTACAACAGCCTCCAGGTCCCGAACCCGTTCTACAACATCCTGCCGAAGAACGGCGGGGTCGGGCAGAACGCCACCATTTCGCGGGGTAGCCTGCTGCGGCCCAACCCGCTGTGGGGCGGCATCACGCAAGCCAACACCACCTGGGGCCACTATCGCTCGGACGCCCTTCAGGTGAAGGTGGAAAAGCGCGTTCTAGGCGGCCAGCGCACCGGCGTCATGACCTGGGTTCTTGCCTACACGCTCCAGAAGGCCTACGAAGCGAACCACCGCCTCCAGAGCTGGAACCTCGAAGAGCCGCTGATGTACGAGCTGGACAGCCAGGACAAGCCCAACATGCTGGCCTTCAGCGGCGTTTGGGACCTGCCTTTCGGGAAAGGCCGGAAGCTGCTGAACTCCGATAACCCGGTGCTCGGCAAGCTGGCGGGCGGCTGGCAGTTCGACTGGATTCTCAGCTACAACTCCGGATACCCGGTCGGCTGGCCCAACCTTCTCAATAAGTGCGGTGAGTGGCACGCCCAGCCGCAGACTCGCTACTCGTGGTTTAACAACAACAAGAGCTGCTACGAGCAGTTTCAGTCGTTCGTCCTGCGGACCATTCCGGACCGGTTCTCGAACATCCGCCAGCACTCGGCGCCGCAGTTGAACATCGCCTTCGAGAAGACGACCAGCATCAGAGAGCGCTACCGCTTCCTGATACGCGGGGAAGCGTTTAACCTGAGCAACACGCCGATTCACGGCGGCGTGGACACCAGCTTCAGCAGCCAGCGCTTCGGGATGCTGCCCGACAACCAGCAGAACTGGCCGCGCCTGGTGCAATTCGCGGCCAAGGTGTTCTTCTGAGCTAGAGCCGGTGGGGTGCGGGCGGAATGCTCGCCCGCACCTGGGTGCCTTTCCCGGGGGAGCTGGCCAGATGGAACTCGCCGCCCAGTTTCGCGACCCGCTCGCGCATCCCCACCAGCCCGTAGTGGTGCCGGTCGGGCGGATCGCAAGCGGAGGAATCGAAGCCGCGTCCGTCGTCTTCAATCTCTACGTGCAGACCACGGCGATCGAAGCTTAGAACAACCGAGAGATGCTTCGGGGCGGCGTGTCGGACGGCGTTCTGGAGCGCCTCTCGAACCAGCAGCAGTACGCTGCGCTCGCGCTCGGCGCCCAGGGCGAGCGGAGCCCCGGAACTCTCGAACTTCACGGGGATTCCCATGTCCTCGCTGATCCCGCGAACCAGCTTGGAGAGCGCCTCGACCAGTCCCTCGCCCTCGCCTGAATCCCGGCGGAGATTCCACACCGCCAGCCGGGCGTCATCCACGGTGGCGCGGACCTCGTCGCGAGCACGATCCAGCAACTCGTGACTGATTCCCGGTGAAACATCCTGTGCCCGGGAGGCAGCCTCCAGCAGCGCAGAAACTCCGATGCAGCCCTGAATCAGCGTGTCATGCATTTCCCGAGCCAGACGGTGCCGCTCGTCGAGGACGGCGGCGAAACGCTGCCTTAGGTTGCGCACGTGGAGCCGGTATGAGCCCCAGGCCGCAGTCGTCGCCACCAGGACGCAGAGGGACAGGAACCACGCAGTCTGGTAGAAATGAGGTCTCCACTGAATGCTCAGGAGCCGTTCTGCGGCCTGGCGCGGAGCGTTCATCTCGTAAGCCGCCACGTGGAAGCGGTAATCGCCGGCGGGCAGGTTGGTGTAGTAAGCCACGCGCCGCTGGCCGGCCTCCGTCCAACTGGGATCGAATCCTTCCATCCAGTACTTGAACCGTAACCGCTCGGGCGAGCGCAAACGAATCGCGGTGTAGTGGAGCTCGAGTTTGCCCTTCCCGGGCCCGAGGCGGAGGCCAGCGGAGAAAGGAACATCACGGTCATCAGCCAGCACCTGCTCGATCAGGACGGGCGGCGCGGTTCCTGGATGGGGTGTGTCCGGCTTGATGTGGACGGCTCCCTTGGTGCTGGGGAACCAAAGCTCGCCCGCTGCGGTCACGGCGCCTGCCGGCTGGACGCCGCCATTCATCTGATTGGTGCTCAATCCCTCCGAAGTGCCGTACACGCGCACCGCCAGTTGCCTGGAGGAATCGCGGGAGAGCGCCTCCAGAGCGCGCCGGTTGACCGAAAAAATGCCGCTCGGAGTGCTCATCCACAGATTTCCCCGGGCGTCCTCGGCGATAAAGTGAAGCTTGTTGCTGGGGAGACCCTGCCGGGGCGTGAACTGCGTGAGCTCTCCGCCTTTCAGGAGAAACAGACCGGCGCCGTGAGTTCCGATCCATAGCCCGCCCGTGGCGTCCTCGTGCATCGACCATATCTTCTGACCGCGCAGCCGCTCGAGCAGAGGATCGGCGACGAAGGCGCCCGCCTGAAACCGGCTCAGGCCGCCATCCGTGCCGACCCATAGGCTGCCGCCGCGGTCCAAGAACAGCAGGCGAATGCTTCCGTAGGCCAGGCCGGCCTCGGTGTCGAAATTCTGAAACCGGCCGGCGCGCCAGCGGCTCAAGCCGCCATCCGTGCCGATCCAGATGCTTCCGTCGCGGTCCTCGCAGAACGCCCGCACAAAGTCATTGACCAGACCCTGCTTCATGGTGTAGCGCGCCGGGCTGCCGTCACTGAATCTCAGGATGCCCTGGCCGTCGGTCCCCATCCACAGCGTCCCCCGGCTGTCGCGGAAGACGTTTCGCACCGGCAGCCCGCCTACGCTGGCCGGGAGCCGAACCGGGACGAGCGTCTGGCCCGAGACCTGGTACAAGCGGCCGTTCAGAGCCGTCACGAACAGAGTTCCCCTCGGATCCTGGTAGATGGTGTTGATGCTCTGGGGCGCGCCGTCCGCGGTCGTGATGGTGCCCGCGGCGCTTGGACTCAGCCGCAGCAGGCCGCCTTGGGTACCCACCCAGATGTCGTCTTCTCCATCGTCGAAAAGGGACAGCACGTTGTTGTGCGGCAGCGAAGACGGAGCCAGAAACCGGGCCACCCGGCCGTCTTGATAGCGCATCAGCCCTTGGCCGTAGGTGCCGACCCATAACTGGCCCCGGCGATCTTCCAGCAGCACACTGATGTTGACGCCGTTGATGATCCTGGGCGCACTGAAGGGGCTCCCACTGACGCCGCGCTCCAGCCGGCGGAGGCCGGAGATGGTGCCGAGCCAAACCGCACCGTCCGCCGTCTCGCGGATGGTCCGGATGCTGTTGTCCGCCAGGCTCTCACGAGAGGTGTAGTAAGCGGCGCTCTGCCCGCTCAGGACCAGCAGGCCCCAGCCTCCCACCAGCAGGCGGCCCTGGCGATCCTGACAGATGGCATGCACGTTGATGCGAGGCACGCCGCCCTGGCCATCGACGCGGGCCAGCGCTCCCTGTCGCATCCGAAACAGGCCGTCGTCGGTTCCTATCCACAGATTTTGGTCCCGGTCTTCGAAGATGACGCGGACGAAGCCGTTGGTGAGTCCCTCAGCAGCGCCGAAGACGTGGAACGAACCGCGGTGGTAGCGGACCAATCCGCCACCTTCGGTGCCGCCCCACAGCGCGCCATCCTTCGAGACAAACAGCGAGTAGAAGCTGTCATCCCGGAAGGCTGGCTGATTCTCGCGGTCGAACACCACGAACCGTACGCCATCGAAGCGCACCAGCCCGCCGCTGGTGCCTATCCAGAGATACCCATCCGGGGTCCGTGCCAGGGCTTGCGCCAGGTCCTCCGGCAGCCCGTCCGCGCTCTGCCAGACGCGCCGGCTATAGGCAACGGAGTCCGGCGCCGCGTTCTCCAGCGGCAGCGCCAGGACGGCCGCCGCGGCGCCCAGCAACCAGACAACTGCGACGGCGCTCACGGCAGGTGCACGATTCCCCGCTGCAAGGCGGCCACCGCAGCCTGCGTGCGGTCGCTGACGTTGAGACGGCTGAGGATGATGTTCACGTGCCATTTGACCGTGGCCTCGCTGATGCCGAGAGCGTCGCCAATCTCCTTGTTGCTGCGGCCCCTTACGATGAGCTCCAGCACCTCCAGTTCGCGGGAGCTCAGCTCCGAACGAGGAGGGCGTTCCGCCAGGCTCCGGGAAACCGACGCCGGGAGGAACTTCAAGCCCGCGTGGACCGCGCGGATCGCGTTGGCCAACTCGTGGTGCGACATGGCCTTCAGAAGGTAGGCCTGGGCGCCGGCTTCGAGCGCTCGGTGGATGTCCTCGTCGCCGTCATACGTCGTCAGTACGATGAAGCGCAGCTTGGGATGCGCCTGGCGGATCGCACGAATCGCATCTACGCCGCTCAGGCCGGGAAGGCGCAGATCCATCAGCACCACATCGGCAGGCTGCCGGGAGCATAGCGCGCAAGCTTCTTCCCCCGAGGCGGCCTCGCCGACCACGGCCATGTCGGGCTGGAGGCCGATAATCGCCGCCAACCCGAAGCGCACTACCGGGTGATCGTCGACGATGATGACGCGTATCGCCCGCTCGGACATGCCGTACCTCACATTCTAAACGGCTCCGTCGCCCGCGCCCCCAACTTTCGATGGGTGACATGACCGCCGGCTTCCCGTAGAATGCGGCGTAGTCGGTTCAGGAGGAAGCTTCCATGAGAGTGGCGCGTGCGACTATCTGCATGTTTTTGTTAGCGATGGCGGCGTTCGCACAGAGCGACCGCGGGACCATCACCGGCACAGTACTCGACCCGGCGGGCGCGGTCGTTCCGGCGGCGAAAGTCACTGCCAGGCACCTGGAAACCGGAACCGTGTCTGAGACGACCACCACCGGCACCGGAAACTACACCCTCCCGTCGCTGCCTGCGGGCATGTACGAAATCAGTGTCGAGGCGGCCGGGTTCAAGAAGGCCACACAGCCGCGCGTTCAGGTCCAGGTGGCCCAGACCGTGCGGGTGGATCTGGCGCTGGAAGTCGGGGCGCTCACGGAATCGGTCGTCGTGACCGCGTCCGTGCCCCTGCTGAGGACGGAGAACGCGGAACAGAGCGTCAACATCAGCGGAGACCGTATCAACTCGCTGCCCTTGAATTTCGGCGGCGGCGGCGGCGCCACGGGTTCCATCCGCAACTGGCTGAGCTTCATCATCCTGGCGCCGGGCGTTTCGGGCACCAGCTATAACGCCCCCGTCAACGGCGCTCCGGCCGGGGCCTTCAAGATCTACGTGGAAGGCCAGGATGCCACCAGCTCGAATGATACGGTGTGGACTAGCACGGTGGCGTCGGCGTCGGTGGAGACGATCGGCGAGTTCTCGATGCAGACTGCCAACTTCGCCGCGGAGTTCGGCCAGGTGCTGGGCGGCGTGTTCAACTTCACGACCAAGTCGGGCACCAACCAGCTCCACGGCAGCGGCTACGAGTACTTCACCAATGAGGCGCTCGACGCCCGCCGTCACTTCACCGGCGCCAAGCCGATCAGCCGCAAACACGACTTCGGCTTTACGGTGGGCGGCCCGGTGTATATCCCCAAGCTTTACAACGGTCGGGACAAGACCTTTTTCTTCTTCAACCTGGAGATGTTTCGCAACACGACCAGATCCGCGGGGACCTGGATCAGCGTGCCCACGGCAGCCTATCGAAACGGCGACTTCAGCGCGGCGTTGACCGGACGCCAGCTCGGCACCGATCCGGCGGGACGGGCAATCATGGAAAACACGGTCTATGATCCGCGCAGTGATCGGACCGTGAACGCCTCCCTGATCCGAGACCCGTATCCTGGTAACCTTGTCCCCAAGTCCTTCATGGACCCGGTCACGCTGAAGATCCAGGCGCTCATTCCCAACCCGGACAACTCCGAGGTGATCAACAACTGGCAGCCGAACACCGAGAATCACAGGTATCAGTCCATCCCCAGCGTCAAAATCGACCACAGCTTCAGCGACGCCATGAAGCTCTCCGGCTACTGGTCGGTGCAAAAGACCGACCAGATCACCTCTCCGGACGGCCTGCCCACTCCGATCACCTCGCGCCGCGACCAGAAGATCTACGGCCACACCGTGCGGCTGAACCTCGACCGGACGATCACTCCGCGGCTGCTGGTTCACCTGGGCGCCGGATATCTCCGGTTCCATAACCCGGACAGCTCGCCGCCGGAGGTCCTCAAATACGACGCGGTCAAGGAGCTAGGGTTTGTAGGCAGCGCGACCGATCCCGGCGGCTTTCCCTACATCACCGGCCTGAGCAGCAATCGGGGAGGATTCAGCCAGTATTCGATGGGGCCGGGCACTGCCGGTTTGTACTACAACGACAAGCTGACGTCAGTCTTGAACGCCACGTACATTCGGAACAACCACACTTACAAGCTGGGCGGCGAGTTCAAGCAGGAGGCCTGGACTGACAACAATTTCTACGGGGCGCAGGGCCAACTGGGTTTCAGCCCCGCCCAAACGGCTCTTCCCTATCTGCAAACGACCAGTGTCGGCGGCGGTTCCATCGGATTCGGGTACGCCGGCTTCCTGCTCGGCCTGGTGAACACGGCCAACGTCAACGCCGTGAAGACTCTCCAGTGGCGGAAGCAGGCCTGGAGCCTGTATCTCCAGGATTCCTGGAAGATCACCCGCCGGCTGACGCTGGACTACGGGCTGCGGTGGGACTACGCCAGCCAGGGAAACGAGCTGCACTGGCGCACCAGCCAGGTGGGGGTGAACACCCCGAACCCTTCGGCCGGCGGTCTGCCGGGGGGATTTGTGTACGAGGGCTACGGCCCGGGGCGCTGCAACTGCACGTTCGTCCACGCCTACCCTTACGCCATTGGCCCGCGGCTGGGAGTGGCCTATCAGCTCAACCCCAAGACCGTGTTTCGCGCCGGCTGGGGCGTCGCCTACAGCGCCCTGGCGAACTGGTGGTACGTCACCGGCGGTTCGTCGACCCTGGGATTCTTCAATGCGGTGACGTGGACCACGGCGTTCGGCCAGCCGGCGGTGAGAGTGCAAGACGGCCTCCACTACAATGTGGCTGATCTGTACAAGGAGTCGCTGAATCCTGGTATTCGACCCTCGGCGGGCCAGTTGGACGTGCCGCCGGCCTGGGGCGCCCAAATCAACGATCCTAACGGAGGCCGTCCGGGGCGGGTCAACCAGTGGAACATCGCGGTGCAGCGCGAGCTTACCAAGGACGTGTCGCTGGAACTCGCTTACGTTGGCAACCGGGGCGTGTGGCTGGAGGCCAACGCGCTGGTGGCCATGAATGCGACCAAACCAGCCACGTTCCAGGCTTTCGGCTTGAATCTCACGAACGCCGCCGACCGGCAGTTGCTGACCTCGACCGTTAGCTCGGCGCTGGCCGTTTCCCGTGGCTTCAAGGCTCCGTACGCGGGATACCCGAGCTGGGCCACGGTGGCACAGACGCTGCGGCCCTTCCCCCAATTCAACGACGGCCTGACTGTGCGATGGGCGCCGCTCGGGAACAGTTGGTACGACTCCTGGCAGGTGAAGCTCACCAAACGCTACTCGCACGGCCTGGACATGACCGCGGCGTTCACCTGGCAGAAGGAACTGGCCAGAGGCACGGGCGGCAATCCGAGCGCCGGCGGCGGTGGGATCAACGACGTGTTCAACCGCCGGAACCAGAAGTCCCTCACTGGCAGCTCTCAGCCGCTGATCCTGGTCATTGGCTTCAACTATGAGACGCCGCAGGTCGGGCCGAACCGGCTGGTTCGACAGGCGCTCGGGGGTTGGACCTTCGGCGGGATTCTGCGCTACGCGAGCGGTTCGCTGATCGCGGTGCCCGCCTCCCGGAACAACCTGGCGCAACTGAACTATCAGAACACCCGCTTCAACCGGGTTCCGGGCGAGCCACTGTGGCTGAAGGACCCCAATTGCCACTGCATCGATCCGAACAAGGAGTTTGTCCTGAACCCGAAGGCGTGGTCGGACGCGGCGGCGGGAGAGTGGGGTTTCTCCGCGGCGTATTACAACGACTTCCGCTGGCAGCGCAGCGTCACGGAGCAGGCGAGCCTGGGCCGCTCCTTCCGCCTCCGGGAAAGAATGTTGTTCCAGATCCGGGCAGAGTTTTTCAACCTGTTCAACCGGACCTACCTGCCCGGCCCCTCCTCGGGCAACCCGTTGCAGACTCCGACTTTCAGCTCGCAAGGCGTGCCCACTGGCGGCTTCGGGTATATCAACGCAACGGCCACCGGAGGGCAACGAAACGGCCAGCTCGTGGCGCGGTTCCAGTGGTGATCGCTACAGGCTGAGACCTGGCGGGTGGGCCGAGACCGGCCCACCGCCGGCTCGCCGTATGATTGATCTCTAAGGTGCATATGACACGTAGTCTGCGGTCTGTCTGTCTGGCGGCGCTGCTGGGGTACCTGCTGCCCGCCAGCGGGTTCGGGCAGTGGGATGACAGCCGGCTGAGGCCCTTCGCGATGAACCACCGCGACAGCGCCTCCTCACTCGCGGATGTCTCCTTCCTGCTGGAGGCTCCGGCCGGCAAGAACGGCTTCATCCGTGTTCAGGGCGGTCATCTGGTGAAGCCCGATGGCAAGCGCATCCGCCTGTGGGGGGTACACCTGACCGACTGGAGCAGAGGTTCGGTCATGCTGCCGTCAAAGGAAGACATACCCATGTACGCGGGCGCGCTGGCCCGCTTCGGCGTGAACTGTGTCCGCCTGCATTTTCTCGACCTGGATGCGCCGCGAGGAATCATCGACGCAACCCGCAACGACAGCCGGGGATTCGATGCGCCACAGCTCGATCGGCTGGACTTCCTGGTGGCCGAACTCAAGAAGCGCGGCATCTACGTGGATCTGAATCTGAACGTCGGCCGTTCTTACAAGGCCGGCGACGGTGTCCGGGACCACGACAAGATCCGGTGGGGCAAAGGCCTGGTGGTGTTCGATCCGCGCCTGATCGAGCTTCAGAAGGAATACGCGCGCCAGATTCTCACTCACTTCAACCCGTACACGAAAACCGAGTACCGCAACGAGCCGGCCGTGGCCATCGTGGAGCTCCTCAACGAGAACGGGCTGTATCTGGGTTTCCGAGCGCCGACGCCGTACTACGACGAGGAACTCACCCACCAGTACAATGCCTGGCTGCGGAAGAAGCTCGGTCCGGAGCAATGGAAGAATTTGCGCGCCGTCAGCGGTGCCGAAGGCGACGGCCCCATCCCTCGCCTCAAGGGGCCGGAGGTGGCTTCCGCTCCCCAGGAGCGGTTCTCGACCGAGATGGCCTTCTACATGGAGACGGAGAATCGCTTCTTCCGGGACATGAGCACCTACCTGAAGCAAACGCTGGGGGTTAAGTCGCCCATCATCGGCACAGCCGACCATGGCCATTCGGGCAGCGCGTATCCTCTGCTCACCTCACTGGCGGGCCTGGACATTGTGGACGGACACGTGTACTGGCAGCACCCCGGTTCGCGGGGGCCTCTTAATACGCCCATGGTGAACGATCCCCTCAACTCGACGGTCGTCCAGCTTTCTCGGACCGCGGTCGCGAGCAAACCCTACACCGTGAGCGAAATCAACCACCCATTTCCCAACGAGTGGGCCAGCGAAGGCATCCCGACTATCGCCGCCTACGGGAGCTTCCAGGACTGGGACGCCATCATCCTGTATACCTTCGAGCCCAAGCGTGCGCCGGATTGGGCGCCGTACGTGGGCGACTCGTTCGACATCTCGCTGGACCCAGTCAGGATGACGCAGCTTGCCAGCGGAGCGCTGACTTTCCTGCGCGGCGACGTGCGCCCCGCCCGGAAGACCGTCCAGAGGACCTATTCGCGAGAGCAGGTACTGGAGAGCCGGCGGCTCCCCGCTGCTGAGCAGCCCTATTTCACGCCGGGTTTCCCGCTCTCCATCCCGCTTCGGCATGCGGTGCGCATCCGGTCCTTCGACGGACCGGCCACGGGAAGATTCGCCGCAGCGGAGGGCAATCCAATCGTGTCGGACACAAGCGAACTGGCCTGGTACACCTCCCCGCAGAAGACGGGGCTGGTGACCGTCGAAACCGATCGCACTCAGGCGCTCATCGGATTCGTGAAGGCAAACCGAAAAGTCCTCAAGAACTTTTCGGCGGATATCACCAACACGTTCGCCAGCATAGTGCTCACGGCCATGGATTCCAGGCCGCTCTCCCGGTCGGAGAAGATGCTGCTCACGGCGGGATCCCGCGTGGCGAACACGGGCATGAGGTGGAACGAGGCTCGCACCAGGCTGGTGAACCAGGGTGGGCCGCCGTCGCTCATTGAGCCGGTGGCCGGGACCATCGTGCTGCGGAACCTTCAGGGGGCAACGGCGGTGATCGCGGCTGCGTTGGACGGCGCCGGCCGCCCCATGCCAGACTGGATTCGAGCCAAGAAGACCGCGGACGGATGGGTCCTCCCCATGGGAGAATCCGCGACCACCTGGTATGTCGTCACCGTCCAGCGGCGATAATAGTCGCACAGCCCAGACTACTGGAGACACTATGACCGACGACACTGAACGGAAGGATTCTCTGAGCCGCCGCGGGGTGCTGGCTCGGGCAGTCGGCGCAGCCGGCCTCATATCGGCGCTGGAATCGGCGGACCGCGCCGAGGCCCAGACGCGGCCTGCCGGCGAGCCGCCCCCGGCCAGAATCAGGGCGAGCTTCGACTTCGATTGGAAATTCAACCAGGGCGACGCCCCGGGCGCGCAGGACCCGGGCTTCCCGGATGCAGGCTGGAGAAGCCTGGACCTCCCGCACGACTGGAGCATCGAGGGGCCATACGGCGAGAAGGAGCCGACCGGGGGACAAGGGGGCTACCTGCCCACGGGCATCGGCTGGTACCGAAAACGATTCCGCCTGCCCGACCGCCACAAGGGCCGAAAGGTCTTGATTGAATTTGACGGCGTCTATGAGAACAGCGAGGTGTGGATCAACGGCCAATACCTCGGCAAGCGGCCGTTCGGATACATCAGCTTCTGGTACGATCTCACCCCGCACTTGAGCTTCGGCGCGCGCGAGAACGTGATCGCGGTCAAGGTGGACAACTCCCACCAGCCCAACTCGCGCTGGTACTCGGGATCGGGCATCTACCGGCACACCTGGCTGACTATAACCCACAGGGTCCACGTGGCTAAGTGGGGCACTTTCGTCACATCCCCCCAGGTCTCGGCGGAGGTTTCGGCCGTTCAGGTCAAAACCAGGGTCGCCAACGAGGGCCTGGCTCCCGCCCGGTGCACGCTGGCCACCAGCATCCTGGACCGGGATGGGAGAGTGGTGCAGACGACGGAGTCCACACAGGACGTCGCGGCCAGCGGCGAATACGAGTTCGTCCAGCAACTGAACGTGGAACAGCCCAGCTTGTGGTCGGTGGAGAACCCCTATCTCTACCAGGTTCGCAGCACGGTGCGCGAGCAGGGCGTGGTCGTAGATGAGTACGACACGCTGTGCGGCATCCGCGAGGCCGTTTTCGACGCGGACAAGGGTTTCCTGCTCAACGGCGTGCGCGTCAAGATCAACGGCGTCTGCCTGCATCATGACGCCGGCTGCGTGGGAGCCGCGGTGCCGGAGCGGGCCTGGGAGCGCCGTCTGGAGATCCTGAGGGCGATGGGGTGCAACGGGATTCGCACCGCCCACAATCCGCCGGCGCCGGAGTTCCTGGACCTCTGCGATAGGTTGGGCTTCCTGGTGATGGACGAAGCCTTCGACGAGTGGAAGGTGCCCAAGGGCCAGATCGGTCGCCACGGATATGCCCTGTACTTCGATGAGTGGTACGAGAGAGACGTGACCAGCTTAGTGCAGCGCGACCGGAACCATCCGTCGGTGGTGCTGTGGAGTGCGGGCAACGAGGTGGGCGACCAGTCCGCTCCCAACGGCGCGGAAACGCTCAGGAAGCTGCTCACGGTCTTCCACCGGGAGGATCCCACCCGGCTGGTGACCGTGGGCTGCGACCGGATCGAGTCGGAGCCTCTTTCCAACCGAGTGCGGCCCGAGTTCCTGGCGTTGCTGGACGTGGTCGGCTACAACTACGTGGACCGCTGGCGCGACCGGGCGGAAAAGTACTACAGCCTCGACCGTCACGCCTTCCCGCAGCGGCGTATGATCGGAACGGAGAGCAGCGGTATGGGCGGGGCGCGGGGCGACTATCGGGGTCTGCTTCCGACAGCGCCGGGCGCACCGGGCGGCGACATGTTCCGCATGCGCGGCGGCCGCAACATCGTCACGGAGCAACTGTGGAGGTTCGTCAGCACCTACGACTACGTCGCCGGCGACCACATGTGGACGGGGATCGACTACCTGGGCGAATCCAGGTGGCCTGGCAAGGGCGCTGGGTCGGGAGTCCTGGATACGTGCGGCTTTGAGAAAGACGGCTACTACTTCTACCAGAGCCAGTGGACCGCCCAGCCGATGCTGCATCTGTTCCCGCACTGGAACTGGAAGGGCCGAGAGGGGCAGTTCATTCCGGTCGTCTGCTACACCAACTGCGACACGGTGGAGCTGTTCATCAACGGCAGGTCCGCCGGGGTTCAGGGCTATACCTTCCCGCGGCCAGGGATGGAAGAGAGATACGGCAACTACCCCCCTCGGGCCCGCACCGCGCGCACGACAGGTGATCTCCACCTCACCTGGACCATTCCATACGAGCCCGGCACGCTGCGCGCCGTCGGCACCAAGGACGGCAAGCCAGTCCTCACCGTGGAAGTCAGCACCGCTGGAGAGGCGGCGGCCCTCGCGCTGTCCGTGGACCGGGACCGCCTGGCCGCAGATCGGCGCGACGTGGCGCACATCGCAGTCAGGATCGTCGATGCCCAGGGCCGGATGGTGCCGGATGCCGCCCACGAGGTCACCTTCGAGATTCAGGGCGAAGGCAAGCTCATCGGCGTGGACAACGGGGATCTGACCAGCCACGAAGACTACAAGGCCAACCGCAGGCAGGCTTTCAACGGGATGTGCCTGGCGATTGTCCAAGCCGCCGCCACGCCCGGCCAGATCCGGGTGACGGCGAGTTCACCCGGACTGAAGCCGGCGAGTCTCACGCTCACCGCAATAGCCTGATGCGACTATGCGGTAACGACAGAGCGCCGCAAGAATAGCGTTCCGCGGAGCAGCGGGGCTACTCTGGCAGCGTAGCCTTGGCCGCGCGACGGACTGTGAGACACTGGGTGAGTGGAGCGCCACCCGGCGGGAGCCCCGCCTGGGCATGAACCGGCGGCCAAGTCCGTGCTAATGGCTTCGAGATACCAGATCGACACGGTGAGCGGCGCCCACGTTCGAGCCGGCTATCGGCCGCCACACGAATTCAGCGACGAGTCGGGCAGCGAAGGCTCAGTTCGGGAGGCGATCCTGCACGCCACCGACCGATCCTCGACCTCCCGGGAGCTGGACTCGGCGATTCGGGACTGGCCGAGCTTCTGTCACCTCAGCTCCCGGAGGTGCAACTTACTGCGGCCGATCCGCGGACTCCTGAGCGGCCGCATTCTGGAAATCGGCTGCGGCTGCGGGGCGCTGACGAGGTACCTGGGTGAGTGCGGCGCCAGCGTGAGCGCCCTCGACGCGTCGTTCGAGCGGGCGTCGATCGCGGTGCTGCGATGCCAAGGGCTGCCCAACGTCCGGGTCTTCGTGGACACGCTCCAGGAGTTCGAGCCGGAGGCGCAGTTCAACGTGGTCCTGTGCGTAGGAGTTCTGGAGTACTCGCCCTTGTACTTCCCGGGCCCTGACCCGGTCGCCTCAGCCTTGAGAAGGACCGCCGAGTTGCTGGAGGAGGACGGGGCGCTTATCATCGGGATTGAAAACCAACTCGGGTTGCGGTATCTGGCCGGATGGGTTGAAGGTCATGTGGGCATATTCTCCTGCGGGATCCAGGACCTCTACCGGGACACCGATCCAATCACACTGGGCAAGCGCTGCCTGGAGCGGAAGCTGCGGCAGGCCGGTTTTCAGTCCATCGAGTTTCTGTTCCCCTTTCCGGATTACAGGGCTCCCGCGGTGGTGATTGCCGCCCGGGCTCTGGAAGACGGCAGGCTGGATCTGGGGAGTCTTCTCCGAGGGGTGGCCGCCCTTCCCGTCCGTCCGGGCGACGCTGCGCCTGCCTTCTTGGAGCGCAACGTCTGGGCGGTCCTCGCGCGCCACGGCCTGGCCGCAGACTTGGCCGATTCCTTTCTGATCCTGGCCTCCCGAAAAAAGCGCGGCACGGACGCCTTCGCCGTCCCAGGGCTGGCCTACATTTACTCCACCAATCGCCTGCCCCGATTCGCCAAGGAAACCGTGATCCTGGAGCGCGACGGCCGGCTGATGGTCCGCTCTGCACAGTTGTATCCGGTTCCCGAGCAGCCGCCAGCCTCTTCCCGTTACGAACACAGGCTGCAAGAGGAGCCATTCCGCCCGGGTCGGACCTTCGACGCGCGTCTGCTGGAGATCCTCGGCCGAACAGGTTGGTCGCTCGCCGACTTGCGGGATTGGGCCGAACCCTGGATCAGCTTCCTCCGGGGCCAAAGCCTGGCCGAGGAACCGGCGGAAAGGCACCGGTTCGGGACCTTGCCAAGAGACTATGTTGACGGTACTCCCTTCAACATGGTGATCGATGAAGGCAACCGGCTGGTCGCGTTCGACCTGGAGTATGTCTCGCGGGAACCACTGCCGCTGGAGTTTGTGCTTTTTCGCGGCCTGTGGGCCTCGATCTTCCGAGCGGGCAGGTGTGCGCCCCCGGCGCCGGGAGTCAACGCCAGCTTACTTGCCCTGGTCAAGGACATGCTCGAAGGGGCAGGCGTGGCGCTCACGGATGCGGAACTGGCCGGCCTCGTCCGAAGGGAGGCGGAACTACAGGAGGAGATCACCGGGGCACCCGTCGAGCAGACCGAGCGGCTCATTCGGGAAAGCACCCTCTGCACCGAACCGTCGTTTGGGGCAGCGGCGGCCGAGACAAGCCACGGAGAGCCCGCCAGCAGGTGCCAGGTCTTCTGGCGCTCCGCGGAGGCCGACTATCAGGAAAGCGATAGCGCGAGCTGGCAAGCCCCGGTCAATGAACGGCCTCAGTCGGCGCGCCTACAGATCGCGCCGCAGACGGGGGCGCCGGTCTCACTGCGGCTTGATCCGGCCGACCGGCCGGGCATGCTCGCTGACCTGCACGTGAGCTTGCTGGACGCCTCTGGCGATCCGATCTGGTCGCTGGACGACGTTGACGACCCCGCGGAAATCGCACCGCTCAGAGAGATGATGTTCCTCGATCTTCCCCCCGGCAGCCGCGGGGCGGCGGCGGTGCTCACCGGGCCGGACCCGTCCTTTGAATTGAAGCTGAGCCCGGCTCAATCCCGGCGGCTGTCGGCCGGAGGCTGGCTGGAGTGTCAATACCGCTGGGTAACTTCCGCAGAGGAACTCCGGGAACTGAGCCGGGTGGCAGTCTCGGCTCGGGAGTCGCCGCGGCTGCATGCCGAGCTCGAGCGTCTGGCAGGAGGGGCGGCTGAGACGGAGAGATGCCTCGCCGAGACACGCCACGCGCTGGCGGAGCGAGATCAGGAGTTGCAGCTCACCAGACAGCAGCTCCAATCAGTGCTGAACTCGCGCACCTGGCGGCTGGCCAGCGCCTGCCACCGGATGCTGGCCAGGCTCCGGGCGCTGGTCGGCTGGTCCTGACCGGAACGCTCAGGGCCCCGCGCGTGCCGCTGCTTCAGTAGAGGACCGCTGCATGTCGCCTGAGCTGGCGTTCCAACAGCGCCAACAGAGGCAGATTGGTGTACACTTCCCATGGATGGGAGCCCAAGAATGCCGATCCGAACTGAGAACTGTGCCATAGACGCCGGAGATCGAACTCTGACCGGCGCAGCGCTGGGTGAGGCTGAGTTATGACCATCACGGACCCTGACATCGAGGTACTGCTTCCCGTCCACAACGAGGGCGCGAGCATCGAAGCCACTGTTCGCGAGATCTACAACGAACTGTCCAGCCGCCTCAAAGTCCAGTTCATCATGTGCGAGGACGGCAGCCGTGACAACACCAAGGAAGTGCTCCTGAGATTGAGCCGGTCCGTTCCCATGCGGTTGATCTTGGCGGATGAGCGCAAAGGCTACTCGCGGGCGGTGAAAGACGGCATGGCTGTCTTATCCGCCGCGTACCTGTTGTGCCTCGACTCCGACGGGCAATGCGATCCCACGGATTTCTGGCCGTTCTGGGAGTGCCGTGGACGATACGGTCTGGTCATCGGCTGGAGAAAGAAGCGCACCGACAGCCGTATGCGCAAGTGGATGTCCCGTATCTTCTTCCATGTTTATCAGGTATTCTTCCGGACCCCGCTGCACGATCCGAGTTGCCCTTTCGTGCTGGTCGACAAGACCGTTCTCGACAGCCTGCTCCCCGACTTGGGAGAGATGCAGCAGGGATTCTGGTGGGAATTCGTCGCCCGGATCCACCGGCGTGGCTATTCGATCAGAGAAGTACCGGTTGGGCACCGGCCACGCGCCGCCGGTAAAACCCGCGTTTACCGACTTGGCAAACTGCCCGGGATCGGTTACCGCCACTTCGTGGCGCTGTTTCGAATATGGCGCCAAACGCGACGATCGCACGTTTTGCCGCCTGGTGCCGCACTGCCGTAACGCCGCGGCTCTGTCTTTTCCGGACTGCTGCTTCCCCTGGAACAGGTCGCCCCGCCGGCATGGCCCTCGGCACGACGCGGAAGGGGCGACAGAAAGCTTTCTGGACAGAGGCGCGACCTCCTCCTTCAGTAGAGGACCGCTGCATCTCGTCTGCGGCGCTCGATCCGGACCTCCGCGCCGGCTTCCGGCAACATCACGTGAGGCGAGTCGGGGCCCGCGATCCCCCAAAACCAGAGCCGCTCGAGATTGATGACGTATTCGCGAACGCCGCGAACCAGATGGAACTGAAGCGTCATGGGACCGGCGCGCGTTTCCAGGAAAACCGCGGCCTTCTTGTCGGTCCGCGGGTAGGCTCCCTCGAATCGGACCAGCAGCACGTCCCCACACTCGTTGGCAGGTTCCCGGCAAGCCGGGTGGTCCGATGACCGGGCCACGCGCGGCACGTGCCCGAGGTCCACCACGCTGCCCAGCGTGCGAACCCAGTAGCTGAAGTCCGGCGCGGCGCCGGGCGGGAGGACCGATAGAACGTGGAAACGGCCCACCGAAGCGAGAAACCCGTAGTGCTGCACCACGTAGCCATAGATCAGGGGCACACGCACCAGGTGCGGCACGCTGTCGTAGCTCGTCTTGGCCGGGTCCCAGACAGCGAATTGAGGCCGGCGGCGCTGAAGCCAATCCACCGTCTTCTGCTGCTCCTGAATCGGGGAGCCGTTGTAGTTGTTGATTACGTACGGAGCGTCCTGCGCCAGCAGCACATAGAAGATCGGGGCGTCGCCGAGCACAAAGACGGTTTGCCCACGATTCAGGCCGTACCGCTCCCTCAGCAGCCGGATGACCGCGTTTTCCTCGACAAAACCTGACAGTCGGCCGGGAGAGAAACGGTCCAGGGCGCCGACGCGCGGCCCCCGGCCCGCCAGAACCTGATAGTTGCCGGCAGCCGTCTGCGTAGCGTGCGCCAGCGCGCGAGCGGCGGAACCGACGGTGCCCCGGTCCACCCCGATGGCGAGCAGCCAGCCGGCGAAACAGCCGATGATGGCACTCTGGGCCGCCGTCCGGCGCGGCCAAACCAGCAGGCCGTACAGGAGCGCTCCGGCATAGGGGTATAGTTGCACCACCTCCATGCTGTGCGGCCTCACGATCTGTCTCTGGAAGCAGAGGAAGCCGGCGGCGCCGAGCGCCAGCAAGGCCATCGTGACCGGGTCTGTCTCCTGCCGGGCGCTGAACCAGCGGTAGGCGGCCAACGCGATCAGCAGGAACAACAGCAAGAACACGGACTCGCGCCGCAGCAGAGGCGCCACCCAACTGGCGACGGGCGAAGGCCAGGCGCTGTACTCGGATATGGCGCGGGTGCTCATCTGATATGCCAGGAAACCAGGCAACAGCCCCACCCAGGCCAGCCAGGCCACAACGACCGACAGCCCCGCCAGCACGGGCAGGCCGGCGTTCAGCGCTCGCCTCCCAAGCATCGCGGCTAGGTCTTGGCCCAGGCGCCTGAACTTAGCCGGCGTCGCGCGCGGCGGCACGGCCACCAGCACCGTGTGCACCACCATGCCGGCCCCCGCGTACAGGAACTGCGTGGGCTCGTAGAAGAACACTAGCCCTGCGACCAAGGCGAGCGGGACATGCCGGCTCCACTGGAAGCGTTTGCTCTGGGAGACTGCCAGATACGACAAGACGAGATCGATGGCCAGCAAATAGCGGTGCCATCCAGGTATGACACCTGCCCGCAGGGGCAGCGCCAGGAGAAAGAGCAAGAAAAGCGAACGGCGCACCCTTTTCCCGGTCAACTGGAAGACGGCGACATAGAAGAACCACACCAGGGCTGTGGCTTCGAGCCCGGCAGCAACCTGTCCGACCGGAAAGGGCTTCTGATGAAGATAGAAGCCCGAGTACGGATGCCAAAAATCCCGGAACGGCTTCAGGCCCGCCGAGACCAAGTACGACCAAACCCATAAGTTCTGCTCATCCCAGTTCGGAGAGGCGAAGCTCTCCTGTGCCAGCTGGCGTGCCTCCGCGGGCAGATCCGGCTGAAACAGCGCTAATAGAAGCAGCAGCACCACCAGGTGCAGAGTGAAGAGGAGCGCGCGCCGGCGGGCAGACGCGGGCCGCTGGCGGTCCGGCTCCGGGGTGTCGGCCGGCGCTGGCGCCAAGCGAAACGCCAGCCACCCCACGCCGATCGAGCAAGCCAGGACCGCCAGCGCAGCCAGGTAGTCGTGGAATTTCGGGTACCCCAGGTAAGCCGCCATTCCTACCGCCGATCGCACCGGGGGTGGCGGGCCGGGCAGACGCATCACGAGCAACGCGACTGGATAGGCCAGCAGCGCCGTGCCGGCCACGACCGCCGCCTCCACCAGGCCGACCCGGCGCCGCAGGCCGCTGAGCAGGAACAGAAAGAAGCCGGCGACGAAAGCAATGCTGAACCAGTCGGGCTGCCGGAGACGGCGGGGCAAATAGGAGAGCCAACCCGGACCGCGGGCCGCCAGGATTGACGTGGAGGTCATCAGACTAGGGTCGTTGGTGGTGGTCTGGAAAGACAGACAGCCGGAATCCCCGCCAGCGCCCACGAGATTGCCTGCGCTCCAGCCTCTGATCTCCTCGGGACCGAACCGTCGCACGACGAGTTCACCGACCTTGACCCGGACTTCGCAGATCGACACGGCCGCATGCGCGGCGTCGGTGGGATCCAGCCGGAGCATGAAAATGCTGCCAGGCGGGCGCTCAAAGCGATAGATCTGGCGGCTGTTGAGCACCAGCCGCGCCTGGCTCGGGGGCAGTCCGACATCGTTGACACGAAGCTCGGCAACGTCGCCCGTGGAAACCTTCATGTCCACTTCGACCAGCACCGCGTCAGCGCGCCCGACGCGCAACAGCCAGAGCGTTGCGGCACAGGCCAGGCCGACCAGCAGAACAACCCGGCTCCTGGCCAGCAGGCGCCGGCCGATAGAAGCCGGATGGAGGGAAGGGAAGCGCTCCTTCAGCACGGCGAGACCGCCGGCCGCCGCCACGGCCAGGATAAACAACGGTAGCAGCACGGCGAGCGGATCAAGCTGTGTTGTCCCCGGAATGGACATCCTTCTACGCTACCCTTTTCTTCCACAGCCGCGTGCGTGTACGAGGTGCGGCAGATGACCTCGCTAAACGCCGGCCTTTTACCTATGACTGCGGCGGGGCCCCTCGGGCGCGACCGACGTCGAATTCGGGAGTCTGAAACCCAAACTAGCCAGCGTTCTCCGGACGGTGCCGAATACCACCTCGGTGTCCCTCTCGTCCGGCAGGGCCACGAAGTTCCACACAAGTGTGTCGGCCCAAGGCTCGGGGCGGTCGTAGCTGTTGCCAAACAGGTCGTAGATCCGGTAGGCCAGTCCGTGAAACAACGCCAGGAGATCCTCGACTCCGTATCCGAAGTGCCTTGGGCTGTCCCGGTCGTGCTCGAACACGACTGCGGGGCGATGCCGCCGCAGCGTCTGCACCCCGCCCCGCAGGGCTTCGAATTCCGCACCCTCCACGTCGATCTTGGCGTAGCGCAGCCGACCTGGGAGATCACGGCAAATGAAATCGAGCGGCGCCAGCCTCACCTCTATCTCTTGCACGTGGTACTGTGCCAACACCTCCCGATTGCGCAACCCGCTGAGGCCGCTCTGTTCCGGGGCGTAGTAAAAAGGCGCGGTTCGGTGCCGATCGGACAGCCCAATGCCGCGGACGTCCACAACACCCGCGAGATGGGGGTAGGAGGAACGGAGAGTTCGCAGGAGGTGCTCGGCCAACTCCGGCACGGCTTCGATGGCGATCACCCGCCCATCTGGAGCAATCGCCTGAGCCATCTGAAAAGTGTGATCGCCCCGGTTCGCCCCTGCGTCAACCACCACATCGCCTGGCCTCAGCAAGGCCACGTAGACGTCTCGGATCAGCCCCTCGAAATCGAACCAACGGCCCCCGGCCTGTTGTAGCAGGTTCTCGTAGAAGCCCACCAGCGTCACAGTGGCTACCATTCTACACTCGACCGCCACAACCGATCGCGAGCCCCAGGATCTAAAGTCCCGGGCCGCACCGACCGATCCTCTGAACAGCCTGGAGGTCAGCGGAGATCGCCCGCCCTGGGCACCGAGGCGGGCCCACGCACCGGAGGACAGGTTGACCAGCTCGAATCACTCCGGGCGAAAACTGCCAGGCCGCCAGAGGCAGCACATCTCGCGGTTCACTACGTCCTTATTGCCGCCTTCGGCTAGGCGTACGGCTCAGCCACCGTTGCGGGCATTCGCAGCCGGCCTTGTGGCGCTGCTCCTCGTCGGGTCCGGCCCGCCGCTACTGGCGGCGGCATCGCACCGGCCAGAGCTCCGCGTGATGCCCCTTATGTTTGAGCCCAACCACGGCCAGACCGACGCCACAGTGCAATTCCTGGCCCGCGCTCCGGGTTTTGTGCTCTACCTGCTGCACGACGCCAGCGCGCTTTACAGACTGGCCCCAGCACGCTCGGCCGCAGCCGAGTATGTGCGGATGGAACTGGAGGGTGTGCCGCCAGGCCAGCCGGGTCTGGGCGAAGAGCCGCTGGGGTCGCTCACCCACCTCTACGCCGGGCGAGATCCGGCCGCCTGGCGTCCTGGCCTTCCCAACTACGGGCGGGTCCGCTTCCCTCAGGTGTGCCGCGGTATCGATCTGGTCTGGCACAGCCAGCGGGGAGAACTGGAATACGAGTTCAGCGTGGCGCCGGGGGCCGATCCGAGTCACATCCGGCTACGCTTCGAGGGGAGCCGTCGCACCTGGATTGACCGTGCCGGCGACCTCGTGGTGGAGACGGCCGCCAGCAGACTCCGATACCGCCGGCCGCTGGTCTATGCGCTCGCAGAGAATCGCCGCCGGCCGGTGGTGGCGAGCTATCGCCTGGCGGGCGGCGTCGTCAGTTTCACCATAGACCACTACGACCGGCGACAGTGGCTCGTGATTGACCCTGTCTTGAGCTTCTCGACCTACCTTGGCGGCGCGGGTTACGACGCCGGTCATGCCATAGCCGTTGATCGGTCCGGCAACACGTACGTGACGGGCGAGACCGCATCCGCAGACTTCCCGGTGCCAGCCGGGCGCCCTCCATCGGCCCGGGCCAACCGTGATGCGTTCGTAACGAAGCTCAGCGCCGACGGCTCGACCGTGCTCTATACCACCATCCTCTCCGGCGGCGGCAACGACTCCGGGAGGGCGATCGCCGTAGACGAATCGGGCAACGCCTACCTCGCCGGGGTCACTGGCGGCAGCGGCTTCCCCACCACCGGCGGCGCCCTGCGCACCAGCCCCGCCGGGGCGGAAGACGCCTTTGTGGCGAAGTTCGGGGCTTCCGGAGACCTTCTGTACTCGACCTATCTGGGCGAGGCGGGCACGGACGTTGCCACCGGGATCGCGGTGGACTCGACGGGCAGCGCGTACGTGGCCGGCTACACGGCGTCGCTGCGATTCCCCACCACGGCTGGAGCGGCGCAGACCAGCTATAGGGGCGGCTACTACGATGGCTTCGTAGCCAAGCTGAATCCGCAGGGCAGTGCACTGGCGTATTCAACCTTGTTGGGAGGCAGGGGTACGGATCTGGCACGGGCCGTCGCCGTCAATGCGTCGGGAAACGCCTGCGTTGCCGGCTACTCGGACTCGACCGATCTGCCGGTGCGCAACGCTGTGCAGGCCAGCGCCCGGGGGGGCGGCGAGGCCCTGGTGGGCTGTCTGAACCCGACGGGCACCGCCTGGAACTATCTGACGTACTTGGGTGGAGCCAGCCGGGATGAGGCTTACGCCTTGGCCATCGATGCCGCCGGCAACACCTACGTGACCGGCGCGACCGCCTCCCGCGACTTCCCCGTGACCACCGGTGCTGCCAAGAGTGGCAGCTATGACGCTTTCCTCGCCAAGTTGAATCCGGCCGGGAGCGCGCTGGTCTATGCGACCTTGCTGGGCGGCAGCGATGCGGACACCGGCACCGCGATTGCGGTCGATGGTAGTGGCCAGGCCTGGGTCGCGGGGTTCACCAGTTCACTGGATTTTCCCTTACAGGCGTCCTGGCAGACCGCTCAGGGCGGCTTCGACGCCTTTGTATGCCAAGTGGACGCAACCGGGGCCGCTCTGCTGTTGTCCAGCTACCTGGGCGGCTCGGCAGATGACCGCGCCACGGGCCTGGCACTGGACGGTAGCGGCAGCATCCTGGTGACCGGCTTCACGGCTTCCACGGATTTTCCGACCACCGCCGGAACGGTCCAGCCGGTGGCCCGAGCGCCGTACAACGCCTTTGTGGCGCGCACCGGTGATCTGTTCTCATTTGGGGTCAGCCCTTCATCCGGGAGTGGGACCTCCCAGACTTTCACCTTCACCTTTGCCGACGCCCGCGGAGCAGGCAATATCAGCGCCGCGAAAGTGCTCTTCGGCGACCGCGTGAGCGAAGCCGGCGCCTGCCTGGCTTCCTATGACCCTTCCAGCAACGCGGTCTCGCTGTTGAACGACGCCGGCACTACCTGGCTGGGACCCGCTGCGCTGGGGACCGCCGGGTCGCTTCAAAACAGCCAGTGCACGCTGGGACTCCAGAACGCCACGGCGTCCGTCGTGGGCAACTCCCTGACCTTGACACTGCCGATCTCCTTCTCCTCGTCGTTCGGGGGCCTCAAGAACATCTACCTCCAACTGGTGGCTCGCACCGGACCCGCGAGCGATTGGCGAGCTGTGGGAACCTGGCAGATCCTTGCCGGCAATGTCGCACCCACGCCGGTTTCGGTCAGTCCCGCGTCAGGCACGGGCTCCAGCCAGACCTTCTCCTTCGTCTACTCCGACGCCAATGGAGGGCAGGACATCAGCCTGACGCTGTTTCTGTTCAGCCGCGATGGAAACGCGGTCGCTTCCTGCCTGGCTTATTATGACACCGCCGGTAATGTCATCTACTTGATCAACGATGCCGGCGACGCCTGGCTGACGC
>CAZIRH010000007.1:0-4883 GCA_964541065.1 uncultured Solibacteraceae bacterium | reverse complement strand
CTGGCCAGTCTTGGGAACCTGGCAGATTCCTGCGGCGAATGCGGCCCCCACGCCGATCTCGGTCAGTCCGGCCTCAGGCTCGGGCTCCAGCCAGACCTTCTCCTTCGTCTACTCCGACCCCGACGGAGGACAGGACATCAGCGCGACCATGTTTCTCATTAATCGCGAACTGAACGCGGTCGCTTCCTGCGTGGCCTATTATGAGAGCGTCAGCAACCTCCTCTACCTGCTTAACGACGCCAGCACAGCCTGGCTGATGCCGGGCAGGCAGCCGGGTACAGCCACCCAGCTTCAGAACAGCCAGTGTACGCTGTCCCTTCAGAACGCCAGCGCCTCCGTGGTCGGCAACACCCTGACGCTGACCGTGCCGGTATCCTTCACCTCCTCGTTTGCCGGCACCAAGAACATATATCTTCAGGTGACGGACCGGGCGGGGGCGCAGAGCGACTGGTCGGCCTTGGGAACCTGGACGGTCCGGTGAAGTACCGTGCCCCGGCGCCCCGGGATCACCGCCGCACGCGCCTGAGGTACCAGCCTGCGACGGTCCTCAGGGGCGCGGTTAGCCTCCACGACCAGGAACGGTAGATGTCGGCGATCTGCTGCTCGCGCTGCTCCAGCCGCCAGGAACGGATCTTCTCGAGGCGAGGGACGAGGACGTCGGCTAGCGAGTGCGCCTCCAGCGCCTCTTCGAGCAGCGATCGGATGTCGTCCACCGCCGCGGCCCACCCGTAGCGTTTCTCTCCCGAGACGCCGGCCGCCGGGTCCTTCCAGGCGGGATGGGCGGCTTTCAGGCGTTCGACCAGCTCCCTGGTTGATGAGTACAGGTACAGGTTCTCTGCGCCTACCAGCAGGGGCTGAAGCTCCCGGATGGCTGGGATGGATCTGGCAAACACGGGCTTTCGGCAGGCCAGTGCCTTCACCACAGGCATGCCGAAACCTTCATACAGGGACGGGTAGATGACTAGCTTGGCATTTCTGTAAAGGTCATCCATCGCTTGGTGGCTGAGCTGACCACTCGGGCGGTAGGTGACGCTTGTGGCTGACCGCAAGTCTACCCCAAGCGCAACGATCTTCTCGGTCGGAAAGGCGGCCGCCAGCGCCTCCGCCGTGGGCGCGACCAGTTTGTGCACAAACTTGTTGCCGATCACGAGGATGTAGCGGCCCGGCCCGCCGGCCCCGGCTTGGTCCGTGCTGCTGTACTCCCGCGGTTCCGTCGAAAGATAGGCGACGCATTCCTTCAACCCGGGCCGTCTCCGGAAGCGCCTGGCGAACTGCCGGCGGGCGAAGTCGCTGCCATAGACCACTCCATCGGCATGAGCCATGACAAAGCTCCAGATTTCCTGGAGCTCCGTGCTGCTCAGATAGAGGCAGTCATGGGCGATGGTGTCCAGCATCAAGTAGACATTGAGCACGCCCAGGCGACTCATGCGGACCAGCGTGTCGTACTGGAAGGGCTGGCCGATCCGCAACGCGATGGCGAAGACCCTGTCGGTGTCGGGGGAAGCGAGCAGAACTCCGGGCAGCCGGTCGAGCCGATGATACCGCCTCGCCTCCTCGGAGACGAGGACGTGCACACGGAAACGCTCTCGCCACCGCTCCAGCGCGTGCGCCAGAATCTGCTTGGCGACCTCGAAGGTCCCGCAGTGGTACGCCCCGACCGTGGAAAGATCGAAGACCAGATCCAGCCGGCCATCCCCATAGGGGAGCAGTCCCGCCAGCATGCGCTCCGCCTCAAAATGGGGACTCTTCAGATAGCGTTCGACGCTAACGGGGTATTCCGGGTACCTGGCGGCCAGGACCGCGGCGTTCCGCTGTTCACGGGCCGCGGCCGGCTCATCGCTGACCCCAAATGAGGCCTCTCCGATGTGATAGACGAAGGCGTGGTTGGCCAGGGCCGCCTGGTAGCCGCAGCGATTCGCCCGCATGATCAGATCGTTCTCTTCGTTGTAGCCCTGGCCGTACGCCTCGTCGAACCCGCCGAATTCGGCTAGAACCTCAGCCTTGATCAGCAGGCAGAACCCGACGGCCGTGGGTACATAGTGGTAGTCGGGCAGATGCCGGGAGAGACTCGAGAACGCCGCGTGCGCCTGCTCGGGCGGCAGCCTTCTGAACTGGCCCTGGTGCGGCAGACAGCAGATGGTCGCGTTGTTTGAACGAGGGCTGACGAAGCCGATCATTTCATCCTGGTGGGCGATCCGCACCATCTCGGAGACCGCGCCGGGAAACAGCACGGTGTCCGAATTCAGGAGCAGCACATCGTGACTGAGCTCGATCGCGCGGGCGAAGCCGATGTTTGCGGACTCGACAAAACCCAGGTTCCGCGGATTGCGGATCACGGTGACCGGAATCTCCGGGAGCGCTTCGGCGGCCGCGGTGAGCGCCTTCTCCAGGTCACTGTCACCGGGGGAGTCGTTGACGGCGATCACCCGGCAGCGCAGCGCCGACAACTCGCTCCGACACCTCTCGAAAGAACCGAACAGGCTCCGGACGAGCGAGGCGTTCCTGTAGAAGGGAACCACGATTTCAATCGGACGGGCGGAACCCATCACTTGGGACTCTCTACCTGGAAGAACACCGCCAACGGCATGCTTTTGGTCAGCGGCTGAGCACCATTATACTGCCGTTGTCGCCGTGAGCAGCCGCGCCTCGTTGGGGCCAAAGAGGAAGAGACATCCCTCATCACTCCAAGCGGGCCCTGGCAGACTCCACTACCGTCCCCACAGCCGCCCCGAGGCAAAAGTAGGAGCTGAGGGGAGCAAGGCCGCGGAGCGAGCGTACTGGTAATACTAGGACTATTTTTCCAGTTTCCCTACTGTTCTTGGCTTGAGAGTAGCCGTATAATGAGAGAGGTGATCACCATGAAAAGCATCAGGGGCTACTTGATTGGCGGCGCACTGCTTTGTCTGACCCTGCTCTCGGGAGTGGCGCGCGCTGCCACCATCACCGTCCTCAGCGCGCCCGACCCAATGGGCACGGTTCAGTGGAACAGCGTCACCACGTACAACGTGGACATCAGTCCTTGGGTCCATCCGAACTGGGCTGTCCCGTCCCTGGGGGGAAGATGGATCTCGTTTGTGAACACGGGCTTCAACCAGACAGAAGTTCCTTCCTCATTTCCCCCGGGCGACCCTCCTACTGCCACGTTCTACGCCAGGTTCACTCTGCCTGGTCCTGCCTTGAGCGGGGGCATCTGGTTTTGGGCCGACGACACGGCTGAGGTTTTGCTGAACGGCGTTCAGAGGCTTTCGTATACGACGCAGCAAGCCCAACTTCCCAACCCGTATTGTGCGGCTGGCTCGGTCAGTTGCCAGCAGAGCGCGGGCGGATACCTCAACATGGCCGGCTATCTGGCAGGCGATTACCTCTTGGAGCTCCGCACGTGGCAGCTTTGGGGGGGCCCCTTCGGAGTCTTGTACGAGGGCAGCGTGGACATAGCGCCAATCCCCGAGCCCGGTCAATTCTGGCCGATCGCTGTTGCTCTGATCGCGCTCGGTTTCCGGTTTGTTCCTCGTCGGCGGCGCTAGGCGATTCTGGTCTCGCGAGTAGCGCCCTGTTCGATTGTCGGGGCGGCGCTAGAATTGAAACCAGCCGAGGTGGCGCTCTCCGTAGCGCGCGAGGGTGAGCCCCAGCGAGGTGAACCGCCATGCGCCGAACGCACATCGTCTTGTGGGTATTGGTCTGGGCGAACGCGGTAGTCGCACAGACCAACAAAGGGAGAATCAGCGGCACGGTCTTCGACCAGCACGGGGCCGTAATCCCCGCCGCGACCGTGACCATCACCAATGTCGGAACCAGCGAGTCCATCCGGCTGACCACCTCCGAGTCGGGGGCGTTCTCAGCGCCCCTGCTGGACCCCGTCTACTATCGAGTCACCGTCGAGGCCGCGGGCTTCAAGAAAGCCGTCATCGAGAAGGTCAAGGTTGACACCGCCGCGGTGGCCTCCGTCAACGTGACGCTCGAGCCGGGTGCGGTGACCACCGAGATTACGGTCTCGGCGTCGCTGGACCTGCTCAGCGCCGAGTCCGGCGCCCCCGGCCAGACCATCACGGAACGCCAGATCGCCGAAATGCCGCTCAACAACCGCAGCGTGCTCGATCTGGCGCTGACCTCCGGTAACGTGACGGGGGTGGCCGGGACCGAAGACCCGGAGTTGGGCTCGGAGATTCCCGCTCCCGGTTTCAACGTGAACGTCAACGGCGGGCGCGCCGGGAGCACCTCCATCCTGGCCGACGGCGCGAACAATACCGGGGTGGGCCTGGGGCGGGCCATCGTCACCTTCTCGCCCGACACGGTGCAGGAATTCACGGTGCAGACCTCCAACTTCTCCGCCGAGTTCGGGCAAACCGGCGGCGGCGTCATCAACATGACCACCAAGGCGGGCACCAACCGCTACGACGGCCTGCTCTACTGGTACCATCGCAACCCGGCGCTCAACGCCGCTCCCTTCACCACCTCGACGAACAACCGTCCGGAATCCAACCGGCGCCAACACCAGTTCGGGTTCACCCTCGGCGGGCCGGTGCAGCTCCCCAAGAAACTCTTCGGGCCGCTGGCCTATGACGGGCACAACCGAACCTTCTTCTTTGTGGCCATCGAGCCGCGCTACTACTACGACGGCAGCCAGTTCACCCAACTGCTCCCCACCGACGCCATGCTGAAGGGCGATTTCGGCAATGTCGTGGCGGTGAACACCGGCTACGCCCCCCGCGATGTCGCCGAGCGGCTCGGACTCCAGAATCAGATCCGGGACGCGACCCTCTACAACCAGTTCGACGTCCTGCCCGGCGGCATTTTTCAGCGGCGTACGCTGGGGGCCGGGGAGACCTATGCCCCCTTTCCCAACAATCAGATTCCCTCGACCATGCTGGATTCTCTCAGCCAGG
>CAZIRH010000006.1:0-30770 GCA_964541065.1 uncultured Solibacteraceae bacterium | reverse complement strand
ACGGGATGAAAACGGTGCCGACCGTGGCGCACGCTTTAGGAGCCGTGAGAGAATCGCCAACAGGCTGGAAAACCTATTCCACCTGTCCCTGGTCTGAACCCTGAGCTCGACCTCAGGGAATCCGATGTCTGGCCCGCTTGAGAATGGTGTGCTGCGTGGCCCTCAACTGGCGCCGTCGTGTTTGTACCAGCGAGCGGTCCGGTACCGGGATCGTTCTGGCGGTTCTACCCTTCCTCCCAGTCATCGAAGGCATTGGTGCGGCGCTTCTTTCGCCAGTCCGGTACCAGTATTTCCGGCAAAATCAGCCGAGCATGGAGCGACTGGGCAAGGCCGTCCAGGTCGGGGAAGAGCGTCTCCCTGGAGATGTTCATGTAGTAGAGCTTCCGCAGGGCCTCGTCCCGAAGGTTGCGCTTGATGCAAATCTTGACGAGGTGACTGCGCTCGGCGGGGTCAGAGGTCTGCAAGCTCCTCAGATTCTCTTCGAAGTCCTTTGATACGTCCCCGGGTGCCAGAAACATACCCTGCTGGGCTGCTTGCCGCTGGCTAATGAAAAACGGATTGACCTGGAGGACCAATGGGATGGGGGTTGGCCGCGCGAGCAGATCGCGGAACGTGTCCGGCTCTCGCAGGTAGGGGTCTGCCACCTCCTCTTCCTCCACTTGCCGCAACCGCATTTCCGTTGTATCGATTCCATCTTCTCTGTGATCAGACGCAGCCACCGACGTTGCGATGCTACGGCGCGCTTGGGTATTGCACCAGTCCACCTCCAAAGCCCACACCGCGCAGTCTCCATCAGCCTGTTCGACCGCGAAGTAGAGCGCAACAAAGAATGAAGAAGTCCAATCAAGCAGGCGAGTGGGCCCACCGTGGTGCCTCATCAGTGCGAGCCATTCCAGGATCTCCTTGTTGTCCGGTAACCGGATGCCTTCGGCAAAGACCGGAGCGAGCCGCTGGAATTGTCGCAACAGCCCCTCCTCCATCAGAGGCAAGTCCTGGGCACTCAACCCCAGCCTCGCCTTGGCCCTGTCCAGGACGGTTTGCAGGCCCCAACTCACGCAGGCCTGACCACGGAAGGCCCAAACCCCCTGAGCGCCGAGTGATCTCGCCTCAAGCCACTCGGAGTAAAAGCGCAGAAGTTCGTCCCAAACGGAAAATTCCTTGTCGCGTCGCAACGCTACCTGCCCCCCGTCGTTTCTCGGCATAGCGGACTCCGATACCAGATTGTACACGTTTCCATTCGTAAGGTGAGGCGTGGCCGTCCTCGACAGCGTTCATCTGCGGTCCCTCATGGGGTCTTCAGGAATCCTGCCCGGCAAGCCGTGCGTGCCCCTAAGGCTAGCAACTCGTTCTCCGTGGTCGCTGTGCACCGGCTACCGTCTACGGCTGCTCGATCGTGGAACCCACCCTGGACTCAATGCCGAAGCGGGAACACAAAGCGAGGAGTCTACACCGCAGGACCGCTGTATCAACGTTCCGTACTCTGATATGTGGATGTGCGATCTGCTTGTGTGTAGAACGAATGTGGCGCCGTGCACGGCCATCGAACAGAATCTCCCGGAGCTCTGCCGAGAAGCGGTCGTCGTTCCACACTTCATTGGTACCGCTCTCGGTGGCCTCCGCGACGATTGGAGGATAGCCTGCGACGAAGCTCCCGCAGTCTTCTGGGCGGAACAAGACGTAGTTCTCTGAGAAGCAGACCTGTTTGCCAAGAATCCTAGCGTTATCCGGAAGAAAATTGGCGTTCTGAAGGGCGGCGAAATCAGCGTTCCCTCTCTGATGCGGATGGAGTACGCGAGAAAGCCAATCCCTGTGTCAGACCTTCTTTCCGAAGTGGTGGGGCTCTACGTGCCGAAATCCCTGGTTCTCGCGCTGCACGAGCAAGTTGCGATAGCAGCGATATAGGACGAGTTCCTTTCTCAGCCAGATAGCATCCCGCGCGATCTTTCGTTCCACCGTGGCGAAGCCGATGAATTCGTATCGAAATGGAGCCTTGCGCCCGGTAGAAAAAAAGACGACAAGGTCGTCAGGACGTATGGCATTGCGGACATTGGGTCGGCAGACACCCCAACTGATTCGGTCTACGGCGACGATGCGCCCTCTGGAGTCTCTCTTCTCGCTTGACTGGAAGGCAGGGTCGTCTCCCAGGTCGTAGGGCCAACCCGAGTCCAGAGCACGCCGATAGACCGCCACATACAAGTCGGACATGGGCCTTGCTACCATCATTGTACGCACGCTGAGAGCTCGGTATACACCACTTGGAGCCCGATTCCCGCCGCATGACGGCCAATCCGGAAGTTGAGGCCGGCGGGACGTAGTCGGAAGTCTGGCGCTCCGGCCAAAAGCCTGGTTGGGGAGGCGGGGCCGCGCCAGGACGCACAAGCGCCCGTGCAGGGCGAGATCTGGTCTCCCCTGGGCCGTGGAGTCGGCAAGTCGGAGGGGTGCCACGAGGCCAAAGATTCCGGCATGCGGCGATCGAGGTGCTCTTTGTGCGGAGCTGCTTCACCACTCTGATTTTCGACGTCCAGGGAGGAGAACCGTGGGGCTCCAGGCCACTACTCGGCCCCCTCCTGCGCCTGGAGGACCAAGCCGGCGCCCAGCGCGTGGCGCTCATCAATCGGCGCGTCGCCCCTCCCGCGTGGACCCGCTGGCGGCCCTGCGCCACGAGTAGCCGGCCGACGCCTACCTCGGCTGCGGCACCCGCGTGGTGCCGCGGTGGAAGCAGTGGCCAGATGGCAGCCGTGGTTACCCTCAGCCGCCAGTTTCCGGGTGCTTCGTGACTCGTCTGGAGCCCGCCGTGGACGGTGCTGAAAAGCTCGCTGGTCAAGCTGAAGCTTAACCTACCTTCTCGCGGCGGAGGGCCTTCTCTGGGATCCTCAGGGCGCGCTCGCACTGCGCCAGGGCTTCGGTGCTCCGCCCGGTTTGTCCTAGAGCACGCCAAGAATGTTGAAGATTGGCCATGCGCCCTCGCCGTACGACTGGAGTTCCCGTTCCCTTCCTGGAGCCGCGCCAACAGTGAAGCGAGTCGCCGTCGCTCCACGCTGCGCCAAAAGGGAACTTCGGATAGAATGTGCAAATCGTCCCATGAACGGCGACACGCGCGAGCGTTTTCCGGTGCGAGTCTGGCTCATTTCCTTCCTGGGCTGGACCTTCGATTTCTATGATCTGATGCTGATCAGCTTTCTGCTGATCCCGATCGGGAAGGACCTGCGACTGAGCGTTGCCGAAGAGGCGCTGATCTTGGGGGTGGCGCTGGGGGCATCGGGAATCGGCGGCATCCTTTTCGGCTACCTGTCGGACCGCCATGGGCGCAAGCAGGTGATGACGTGGACCATCGGGCTGTACTCGCTCGGCACGGCGTTGTGCGCGCTCTCCGTGGGACCGCGGAGCCTGCTCGTGTTCCGTCTGCTGACGGGCCTGGGGGTGGGCGGCGAATGGGCGGTGGGGCACGCCCTGGTTCAGGAATTCTCCCCCGGGCACATGCGCGGGCGCGCGGCTGCCTTCCTTCAGGCGGGAGAGCCACTCGGGGTGGGGCTGGCTGCCGTCATGGGGCTCCTGATCACGCCGCTGATCGGGTGGCGGTGGGTGTTTGTGGTTTCCTCGGCGACGGCCGTGCTGGCAGTTGTGGCGCGGCGGCATCTTCCGGAGTCCACACTGTGGGAGCGGCAGAAGGAGGAGCGGCTGACTCCGGCCGCGACACTGCGGTGGATCGCGCGCCACGGATTCCTCCCACCTCTGTTGAAGGGCTGGGTGCTGGGAGCATTCAAGTTGGGCACTTACTGGACCTGCTATGTGTGGTTGCCCAGGTTTTTGCAGCACCAGTTTCGGCAACCCGTGGGAAGGTCGGCGGTGTGGATTCTTACCGCGCAGACGGGGCAACTGCTCGGGATGCTGTTGTTTGGTTACACCGCCGATCGCTACGGCAGGCGGCAAGCATATACGGTGTACTCCCTGCTGACCGCCTGCGCCATCTACGCGCTGGCGTTTCACTGGGAGTGGATATTGCCCAGGACAGGCCTGTTTTGGACAGTGATGTTCACGATGGGCATAGGGTCCGGCTGCACCGCGGGGTTCGGCGCCTTGCTGGCGGAGTTATTCCCGACGCAGGTGCGCAACTTCGCCATGGGCACTGCCTACAACTGCGCCCGCGGGGTGCAGTTCTTCGCGCCCATGGTAGTCGGTTCCTTTGTGGCTCGATACGGTGTGCGCGGAGGTTTGGGAGTGCCGCTTGTGCTGGCGCTGGCAACGGCCACCTGGGTCTGGGTCCTACCGGAGACCCGTCGCCGCGACCTGGCGCGCATCGGCGGGCGGTCGAGCTAAGACAGCTTCACACTTTCGGCTTTGGTGCCGGATGCAGCAGCCACCTGGGCGTATCGTCGGCAGACCGCAGGAGTGCCCCGGCGCCCACCGCGTGGCGCTCATCAACCAGCGCATCGCCGAGTGGTATTTCCCCGGCGATAACCCGGTCGGCAAGAGCATCGCCTATGGCACCCAGCCCAAGCCAGGCAGTTGGATGACCATCGTGGGCATCGTCGGGAACGTCCGAGACGCCGGGGTGTACGGCGTGATGTCCTCTCTGGTCACGCAGCGCACGCACGAGTTGGGCGTGCGCATGGCCTTGGGCGCCCCCCTGGCCGCCAGCTTCGTCGCCGCCCGCCGCGCCGCCCGGGCTGACCCCCTGGCCGCCCTGCGCCACGAGTAAACCCGTGGACAGACGGAACGTTCCCCCCTTGCGCTTCGAGCGCAAGCGTCGTATAAGGGGAACGACGTGCTGAGTGGACTGCTTTACCGCGATGCTCGAGGCACGCGCTGGCTGGAGGATGGCGTCCGCGACTTGCGTTACGCCCTCCGGACGCTGCGAAAGAGTCCGGTGTTTGCGGCGACTGCTGCGGTCACTATTGCCCTAGGCATCGGCGCGAGCACGGCCATTTTCAGCGTGACAAACGCAGTGCTCTTGCGGCCACTTCCTTACAGGGATCCGGATCGCCTGGTATTGGCGTCGCTGGACTTTAGAAAGCGCAACGTCAGGGACGTGCCCTTCTCCAATGCCGACTTCTTTGATTTGCGCAAGGGAGCGAACGCTGTTTTCGAGGACATGGGCGCCGTTTTCACGTTCCGCGTCATCGTGCCGCGTGAGGATGCCAGGCCGGAGCGGATCTACAAGGCGCAGGTCACGACGAACTTCCTGGGCATGATGGGCGCCAAGATCGCGTTGGGCCGCGATTTCACCGAGGCGGACGGCCAACCACAGCCGGCCCAACCGCAGGCCGGCCTCCCAGTAGGCAGCGTTGCGATCCTCAGTCATGAATACTGGCAGCGGCGCTATGGCGGGAATACCGCCGTGATTGGCCAGGAAATGCTCAGCTCTGGGCAGCGCGGTCCGCGAATCGTGGGCGTGCTGGAGCCAGGTTTCGAGCTGTTCTTCCCGCCCCGCGCCGGCATCGAACGCAGGCCCGAGGTCTGGATTGCCAACAACCTCGGCTACGACCGAAGCGTCGCCGCGCTTCGGGTGATCGGGCGGTTGAAAAGCGGGGTAAGCCTCCAACGGGCGCAGGAACAGGTCGAATTGGTCGAGGCGGAGCTGCGGAAGAACTTCGCCGGTGACGCGGCCTCCGGGTTGCAGGTCCGCCTTGAGCCGATGCTCAGGCGCCTGGTAGCGGACGTCCGGCCCGCCATCCTCGCGCTGATGGGCGCGGTAATCTTTCTTCTGCTCATCGCGTGCGCCAACGTGGCGAATCTGGTGCTGGTGCGGGCATCCTTGCGCGAGCGCGAGCTTGCCGTGCGCGCGGCGCTGGGCGGGAGCCGGTGGCGCCTTATGCGCCAGACGCTGGTGGAAGCCATATTGCTCTCCGCACTCGGCACGCTGCTCGGCGTGGGCCTGGCCTGGATCGGCCTCCAGGAACTGCTCGTCATTGCGCCCGCGAATCTACCGCGGCTGGAGTCGGTCGCGATCGACTGGAGCGTGCTCGCGTTTGCAGCCGTAGCCGGGTTGCTGGCGACCGCGGTCTTCGGCGCAATGCCCGCACTGCGCGCCGCAAGGCCCGACGTGATGCAAATCCTGCGAGGGGGTGGACGGACCGCCGGACCGGGAGCCGGCCGGCTGTTGCGTGACAGCGTGGTGGTTGCGCAAGTCGCGCTGTCATTCGTCCTGCTCATCGGATCGGGTCTGATGTTCCGCAGCTTTCTCACATTGCAGCGCATCGATCCGGGCTACGATCCGCGCGGTGTCCTGACGTTCCTGCTGGTACGTGACTGGAGAGGCTCTGAGCCGCAGCGCACGGCGCTTCTGCGCGAGATTCAAGGCCGGCTTGGTGGGCTGCCAGGCGTCGAGAACGTGGCGGCCTCTGCTCTTTTCCCGCTCACGCGCGCCTTCCCTTCGATACGATGGGGCACCGAACAGGCGCTGGCTGACCCGACGAGATTTCAGGCCGCGGACTTTCAGATGGTCCTGCCCGGTTACTTCGCAACCCTCCGCACGCCGCTCACCGAGGGCCGAGTGTTCCGTGAGGAAGACAACGCGCCCGATCGGAAGATGACCATCATCGACCAGTCTCTCGCGGCGAAGGCCTTCCCCAACGAATCCGCCGTCGGGAAACGCCTCTTCCTCATGTGGTTGGGAAAGCCGGTGCCGCTCGAGGTGATCGGCGTCGTCGCGCACCAGCGCTGGACCTCTCTGGCTGAGCCAGGGCGTGAACAACTCTACTTGACCGACGGCTTCGCCGGATTTGGCGTTGGGCGGTACTGGGCCATCCGGACGGCGGGCGATCCTGCCCAGTTCGCGCCGGCAGTCCGCGCCGAGCTCGAAAGGCTGGACCGACAGCTCTTGATCAGCGGAATGCAGCCGATGGACGCGTTGGTCGAGCGGGCCCGCGCGGGGACGCGCTTTTCGCTCCTGCTTATCGGGTTGTTCGCAGCAGTCGCGGCCGTACTGGCGGGCGTAGGACTATATGGGGTGTTATCGACCGTCGTCCGGCACCGCACGGCGGACATCGGTGTCCGGCTGGCCCTCGGCGCGGAGCCTGCCGGCATTCTCAGGCTTGTTATCGGACAAGGGCTGCTGCTGAGCACGGCGGGCGTTGCGGTCGGCTTGGTCGCGGCATTGGGCCTCACGCGCCTGATGACCAGCTTGCTCGTCGGCGTCGCGGCGACCGATCCAGCCACTTTCGCCGCCATGGCCGTGCTCTTCTTCCTCATCGCCGCCGTAGCGTCGTGGCTGCCCGCCCGCCGCGCCTCCCGCGTGGACCCCCTGGCGGCGCTGCGTCACGAGTAGACCCGCGGAACTTCTGGCGCGGTGTGTGTTGGTTCAGCCTGAAATGGAGAGAGGGCGCTCTCCGTTAGTGAGAATCTCGCCCTTCGGGCGGGGGTTTTCAAGGCATGAGGGTCTACCGATCCGATGCGGTGTTTTGAAGAGCGCGGAAACGGCAAGTTCCACGCTCTGGCGCTCGTCTCGAAGAGCCCGCCAGGCTATCCCTCGGCATGGTTGCTTCCCACATGCAGGGAAGCACCAGGAATGCTATTGCGGCGGCCAGGATTCGGCCGGTCACCGGCTCGCCTCGTCCGGCAGAATTCGCACCACCTGTTCCGGTCGGGAGCCGGCATGATCGAAGAGCCAGCCGACCAGATAGCCGATTCCGATCGCGCCAGCACCCCCGCCGGCGGCAACACCCGCGTAATATCGATAATAGGAGCCTACGAGTGCGCCAACGGCTCCGCCGGCGATCAGCCCGATGGTCCTGCCCTTCCAACCGCGGTGGCGCTTTACAGTAATCTGCGCCAACTCGGGCCTCGCCAGCCTCGTCGCACCCTTCGGATGCTTCGCCGGGTCGCTCGTCTTCTTAACCTGGATCGACAGCGCGTCGGCTTGCAGGCTGGAGTACCTGCCTTCCACGGTCGCCCCGTCCGTCAGGTGGACTGAGATCTGCCGACCCTTGAGCACGGGGTGAAGTTCACTCCATCGCACCGCCAGTTGGTCCGCCGGTGCGGCGAGAACAATGTTGGGGGTGAGCGAGAAGAGGAATGCCGCCACCGCGACGGCGGCAAACCGGAAAGAAGCATTCACGGAGACCTCCTGCGTTGAGGAGACAACAGGGTTTGATTCTCCTCAAGTCGGAGGACCCTGTCAAGACTGATCGGGGCCATGAGATTCGCTTCTCCCAAAACCGATTGACCTGCGCGCGAGTTCCTACCATTTCTTGTTTGGCGTTGGGCGGTACTGGGCCATCCGGACGGCGGGCGTTGCGATCGGCTTGGTCGCGGCATTGGGCCTCACGCGACTGATGACCAGCTTGCTAGTCGGCGTCAAAGCGACCGACCCATTCACTTTCGCCGCCGTGGCCGTGCTCTTCTGCCTCTTTGCCGCGGCGGCATCCGCGCTGCCAGCCCACCGCGCCGCCCGGGCTGACCCCCTGGCCGCCCTGCGCCACGAATAGACCGGCGGAACTTCTGGCGCGGTCGTCCGTCTATAGTGAAGAGTGCATGGGTGAGCCCCGGCGTCGCAACGTGATTCCCATATCGCAGCCGCCTCAGGGTGCCGGAAGCTCCGGGCTGTCCGCGCAGCGGCTCGATTCCTGGAAAGAGATCGCCGCGTACCTCCGCCGCGGCACCCGCACAGTGCAGCGGTGGGAGCGGGAGCAGGGTCTCCCGGTGCACCGCTTGCCGCATGACAAGCTGAGCTCGGTCTACGCCTACCGATCGGAGCTGGACGCCTGGTGGGAGGCGCGCGCCGCCGAACTGGAACACGAAGCGCCCCTGCCTGAAGAGCGCGAGCCCTCCATTGCCGTGCTGCCCTTCGCCGACATGAGCCGCGAGAAGGACCAGGAGTACTTCTGCGAGGGCATGGCCGAGGAGATCATCCTGGCCCTCAGCCGGATCAAGGGCCTCCGGGTGGCCTCTCGTACCTCGGCCTTCCGGTTCAAGGCCGAAGCCAGAGACGTGCGCGAGGTTGGCCACCGGTTGCGGGTCCGGACGCTGCTCGAGGGCAGCGTGCGCAAGTCGGACGACCGCCTGCGCATCACCGTCCAGCTCACCGACACCGAAAACGGGTACCAGCTCTGGTCGGAAGGCTACGATCGCGAGGTCAAGGACATCTTCGCTATTCAAGAGGGGATCGCCAGTAGCGTCGTACAGGCCCTGGAACTCAGGTTGACGCCGAAGGAGAGAGCGGCGCTGGGGGCAGTTCCCACTAAAGATGTCCGGGCCTACGACTACTACCTGCGCGGCCGCAAGTTCTACTATGGCTACGGGCCGCAGGACATCGGCTTCGCCAAGCAGCTTTTCACCCAGGCCATTGCGCTGGACCCGGGCTACGCCCTGGCCTACGCGGGTTTGGCGGACTGCTGGTCGTACATCTACCTGAACGCCGAGCGGAGCGAGGCCGCCCGCCAGGAAGCCGATCGGGCCAGCGCCCGGGCGGTCGAGCTCGACGCTGCCTCCGCTCAGGCCCACGCCTCCCGCGCCGTCGCCCTCTCGCTGAACGCTTGCAACGAAGCGGCCGAAGAGGCTTTCGAGACCGCGCTGCGGCTGGATGCGAGCCTTTTCGAGGCCCACTACTTCTACGCTCGCCACTCGTTCGCCTGTGGTCAGCGCGAGAAAGCGGTGCGCCTCTACGAAGACGCCATGCGGGTGCGCCCGGAGGACTACCAGTCTCCGCTGCTGGTGGCCCAGACCTACGACGACCTGGGGCGTCCCGATGCCGCCCGTGCCGCCCGGCTAAGAGGCATCGAGCTGGCCGAGCAGCACGTGAGCCTTAATCCGGACGACGTGCGTGCGCTCTACATGGCCGCCAACGGCATGGCGGCGCTGGGCCAGAGCCAGCGTGCCAGAGAGTGGGCCGAGCGGGCGCTGGCGCTGCGCCCGGACGACCCGATGGTGCTCTACAACGTGGGCTGCATTCTCTCGCTTCTCGATTGCCTCGAGCCCGCGCTCGAGTGCCTGGAGAAGGCCTTCCGCCTCGGCCTCCGGCACAAAGGCTGGTACCTACACGACAGCAACCTCGACCCCCTCCGCCAGCACCCGCGCTTTCAGGAGTTGATGCGGCAACTGTAGGGGCCCCGCCGCCTCACTCCAGGCCCTTGACTCTGACCTCGACCTCGATGCCGTCGCGGATGCTCTGCGTCACCGTACAGAAGTCCTCGAACAGCGGCAGGCAGCGACGCGCGGCGGCCTTGTCCGCCTCGGGCAGTCCCACCTCGATAGTCACCTCCACGCGGCCCACGCGCAAGCGCTTCCGCTCGTTGCGCACGATCTGGACCTTCACCTCGGTGTGCAGCGACTCGAGGTTGGCGCGCGCCTTCCGCACGCAGAACAGCAGGCTCGCCGCGAGGCAGTTCCCGATGGCTGCCGCCAGAAGCCGCGACGGGTTGGGTCCGGCATCGTGCCCCAGCGGCGGGGGCTCATCCACGATCAGCTCGGCCCCCGGCGGCTTGTCGAACCGCACCCGAAACTCGTAGTCGCGGATCTGGTCGATGGAAATCGTGAACTCGCCGACCGGCTCGGGCATGGACTCATTTTCCCGCACCCGGCGTGCGCCGAGCGACTTGTGGGGCGGTCCCTTGGACCGCGGCCGGGCCCGGCGGCCCGGCCAAGCCGACCGGGAGGTCGGCCCGCGGCTCAGGGAGCCGCCCTACAACACAAGTGTTGTCAACAAAGTTGTTGGCAAGATTGCAGGAAGGGCGGTGGGCTCTGTTTGCCCTGCATCAGCGCCCACAGCGCCCCAGTGATCGTCGGCGCCGCCTCAGGGCCAACCGAGTTTACCTCGCCGTACCAGCGCTTGGCGACGTTCTGGAGCCGGGGATCCTGTTCGTCGCACTCCGCCTTAGAGATGGTGAGTCGGTGGCGCGAGAATTGCGGGTGCCCACCCGGCCGGCAGCCGGGGCCGGGAGGGCGTCCGGAGCTGTCCCGCTTGGAAGCCCACCACCGGGCAAGCCCCGCCGCGGGTGCGTTCTCCGTGCCACACCACCGGGGGCTTGCCCGCAAGGCCCAACTGAAGGGTGACAGCGCCGAGTAACGGCATCCGGGATCCTACCGAACGCGCCAAGCAGCCGTTCCAGCAGCAGTGTTCGTTGCGGCCTGGTGGCTCCCAACCCGTCCGCAACCCTGGCTGCATCCCTGATGACGGCCACCTCCAGGCGCAAGTTCTCGAGTTCGAGCTTTCTACTCTCAGCGCGCTGGCGATACGCCAGATCCTTTTCCCGCTCATGACGGTCGGAAACCCATTTGCGCCAGACCTCGGCGAGGTTCAACTTGGCCAGAAGCGCCAAGAAACCAGCGAACTGGAACCCGCCCGGCATAATGCTACCTCTGATCCGCCTGAACGGCCTGGGCTCCTCACAGTTGTGCTGAGGGATGATCTGGGGTAGGCTGAATGTCGGCTCTGAGGGTCTGGTTCCTTCAGCCAACCCTAGCTGCGGGCCCGAGAGTTGCAGCTCCCGGGCCCGCCCCGTCTGACACCTCCGTGCCGGTCGCCCCGGCTCTCTCCGATACCCTAGCTCTCCATTGGCACCTCCAGCCAAGCCGGTACGCACAAGCTCCACGTTCAGTCACTCAAGAGTCCGAGGACTGTCGTCATCGGTCCGCCCGCTGATGCATTTGCCTTCACTCCAAACCCTTCACCCTCACCTGCACGTCGATGCCGTCGCGGGTGCTCTGCGTCACCGTGCAGAAGTCCTCGAACAGCGGCAGGCAGCGGCGCGCGGCGGCCTTGTCGGTCTCGGGCAATCCCACCTCGATAGCCACTTCCACGCGGCCCACCCGAAGGCGCTTGGCCTCGTTGCGCACGATCTCGACCTTCACCTCGGTGTGCAGCGACTCGAGGTTGGCGCGCGCCTTCCGCACGCAGAACAGCAGGCTCGCCGCGAGGCAGTTCCCGATGGCTGCCGCCAGAAGCCGCGACGGGTTGGGTCCGGCATCGTGCCCCAGCGGCGGGGGCTCATCCACGATCAGCTCGGCCCCCGGCGGCTTGTCAAACCGCACCCGGAACTCGTAGTCGCGGACCTGGTCGATGGAAATCGTGAACTCGCTAACCGGCTCGGCCATGGACTCACTTCCCCGCAATCAGCTCCCGGAGGGCCCCGGCGACGAGCGGCGCCGCGTCCGGCCCCACCGAGTTGATTTCGCCGTACCAGCGCTTGGCGGCGTTCTGGAGCCAGGGCGCTTTCTCGTCCCACTCGGCGCGAGGGATGATGTAGCCGATCTCGTCGTTGGCCAGGCCCACCAGCATGCGGCAGGGCGCCCGCATGAGCTTCTTGAGCGGCGGCTCGACCGGCGCGTCGGGCAAATCGGCGCCGGGGTAGCGCTCGACGCCGCCCACGCTCAGTTCGGGGTAGAGTTCGCCGGGCACCAGGGCGGCCTCGAGCACGGGTCTCGCGCGCGTGCCCAGCCGCAGGTAGCCGACCACGGTCGAAGTGGCTGCGTCGTCACCCATGGGCTTGCGGCCCCTGAAGACACCCGCTTTCGAGGCCATCAGATACCCCGCGTTGCTCACCGGAACGCGCAGCGGCCGCTCGGTGTACGACAGCTCCTTGACGGTCACGGACCGGCTTTTCGTGACCGCGTCGGCGGCCAGGTCAGCCACCCGCCGGCCGATCAACTCCGCCTTGCGAAAGCTCGCGTCCGGCGCCGGCTGGCCGGTGGCCGGATCGTTGACCTTGGCGCCCAGCGGCGACTGCATCCCGCCGATGGCGCCGACCAGCAGCACGGCCACGCCGCCCAAGCGCTCCTCCAGGCGGCTGTACAGGTAGCCCGCATAGTCCGCCGTGATCAGCGTGTTCCCGGAGCCCAGCGTCTCGGGATGGTTGGCCCAGTTGACCAGGGTGCCGATGGGCCGGCCGTCCTTGCCGGTCGCCGAAAGAACCACCAGCTCGGAGTCGTGGACCACGGGCGGGCGGTTGTCGTGGATGAAGCCGTCGAGCTCGGGAGCGTGATAGCGTGCGAGCTTCAAGCGCGCGGGCCTCAGCAACCGCACCGCCTCCGCAGCCGCCTCTGCCGTGCGCTCGATGACGAGCTGGTTGTACCGCTCGTCGATGCCGCTCACGCCCATGGCCGAACCCCACAGGCCCATGGTGTCGGGCGCCTCGTGATCGTGCGTCGCGGCAACCACCACTTGAGCCGCAGGGACCCGTTCCCGGATCTTCTGCACGTCTTCGAGGAACAGGCCGATGGAATCCACTCCGCACAGCACCACCGGCTTCGCCCCGGCGCTCAGCGCCATGCAGCGGGCGCAGAGGTCATCGTGAACGCCGGTGGCCCGGCGATTGTTTCCGAAGCCTGCCAGGTAGACGGGCGCCCCGGCCTTCAACTCCGGCGTGATGACTTTCTTGGCCGCGCCGGCGCGCAACTCGCCGAAGCAGAGGCCGCAGGCCAGGACGACGCAAGCTGCCGCCTGAAGGGGAGCGCGGGGCATGCCTCGCCCCCTAGGCCCAGTAGGCGACGCCGGGCTTCTCCCGGATCACCAGGTTCTGGAGGAAGGCGACCGCCTTGCTGAGGCCCTCCTCGGCCGACATGAGGCTGTCCTCGTGCTCGATCGAGAGCACGTAGTCGTAGCCGTACATGCGCAGCGTGGAGATGAAGGCGCCCCACCAGCCGGCGTCGTGCCCATAGCCCACCGTGCGGAACAGCCAGCTCCGGCCGCGCTCGCCGGTGAACTTCTTGGTGTCCAGCACGCCGGTCATGGGCAGGTTGGCATCGTAGATCTGGGTGTCCTTGGCATGCACGTGGAAGATGGCGTCGCCGAGCACGCGGATGGCCTTGATGGGGTCGATGCCCTGCCAGAACATGTGGCTCGGGTCGTAGTTGCAGCCCAGGTTCGGCCCGCAGGCCTCGCGCAGGCGCAGCAGCGTCTCCGGGCTATAGACCACGAAGCCGGGGTGCATCTCGATGGCGATCTTCACGCCGTGGTTCTCGGCAAACTTCACGCGCTTCGACCAGTACGGAATGACCTTCCTCTCCCACTGCCAGGCCAGCAGCTCCGGGAAGTGCGGCGGCCAGGCGCAGGTGATCCAGTTGGGGTACTTGGCCTTGTCGCTGTCGCCCGGGCAGCCCGAAAAGTCGATCACTACCGGCACGCCCAGCTTCTGGGCCAGCAGGATGGTCTTGCGGCTGACCTCCTGATTGGCCTTGGCCACCTTGGGATCCGGATGCAACGGCTCGCCGTGACAGCTCAGGGCGCTGATGGTGATGCCGTTGTCCTCCAGCTTCTGCTTGAACTCCTTGAGCGCAGCCTTGTCCTCGAGCATCGAGAGCTTGCAGTGGGGGTCGCCCGGGTAGTTACCCGTGCCCAGCTCGACCGTGGAGACGCCCAGAGCCTTGAGCTTCTCGATGACCTGGTCCAGCGACAGATTGGCCAGCAATGCAGTGAATACGCCAACTCGCACGGCATTTCTCCTTGGATAGTAGAGTGTCGAGTATACCAGAAAACGACCGTGAGGATGCGGCCGGCGCGAAGGCCGATTTGCCAGCGCCGCGCCGCGCCGCATACAATAGGGCGCTGGCGAGGCAGCGAAAGATGATCAAGAGTTCTTCCGCGAGATTGACGGGCCGGCGGTCGTTCCTGGGCTCGGCCGCGGCGGCGCTGGGCGCCGCCTTCTGGGCCGATGAGACGTTGGAGGCCGCCCTCGGCAACGTGCAAACGGCCTCCAAGCCCTCCGAGCTGAGAATCACGGACTTGCGTGTCGCCGTGGTGGGCCGGCGCTGGCCGCTCATCCGCCTGGACACCAACCAGGGCCTCTACGGGCTGGGCGAGGTCCGCGATGGCTCCACCAAGACCTATGCGTTGATGCTCAAGAGCCGCCTGCTGAACGAGAACCCCTGCAACGTGGACAAGGTGTTCCGCAAGATCAAGCAGTTCGGCTTCCACGCCCGCCAGGGCGGGGGCGTCAGCGGCGTCGAGATGGCCCTGTGGGACCTGGCCGGCAAGGCCTACAACGTGCCAGTCTACCAACTGCTAGGCGGCAAGTTCCGGGACCGGATCCGAGTGTACGCCGACACGCCGCAGGCGCGGGATCAGAAGGAATTCGCCGCCCGCCTTAAGGGGCGGCTGGAGATGGGCATCACCTGGCTCAAGATGGACCTGGGCATCGGCTTGATTGAGAAGATCCCCGGCGCGCTGACTCGGCCCCTGGGCCTGAACTTCTTCGACGTCCTCCGCACCGAGCACATGTTCACCGGCTTCGAGCTCACCGAGAAGGGCATCGCGCTGATGTGCGAATACGTGGCCGCGGTGCGCGAGGTCATCGGCATGGACGTGCCGCTGGCCGCCGACCATTTCGGGCATATCGGAGTGAATTCCTGCATCCGGCTGGGGAAGGGCCTCGAGAAATACAACCTGGCCTGGCTCGAAGACATGATCCCCTGGCAGTACACCGACCTGCTCAAGCAGATCACCGACGCGGTCAGCATCCCTATCCTCACCGGCGAGGATATCTACCTGAAAGAGCCGTTCGAGGAACTGTGCCGCAGGCACGCCGTCGATATAATCCAGCCGGACCTGGCCACCGCGGGCGGCATCCTCGAGACCAAGAAGATCGGCGACATGGCCCAGGCCTACGGCGTGCCCATGGTCATGCATTTCGCCGGCTCGCCGATCTCCGGTTTCGCCAACGTGCACTGCGCCGCGGCCACGGAGAACTTCCTGGTGCTCGAGAACCACGCCCTGGACCTCCCCTGGTGGGGCGACCTGGTGGAGGGCGTCGAAAAGCCCATCGTCAACCGCGGCTTCATCAAGGTGCCGGACAAGCCCGGACTGGGCGTCACCCTCAATGAAGAGGCGGTGAAGAAGTACGTGCAGGACGGCTACTTCGAGCCCACCCCCGAGTGGGACAAGGACCGTGCCAACGACCGCCTCTGGAGCTGAAACCGCCGCCATGACGCACAAGGAACGGCTGCTGACGGCCATCCGTCATGAGGAGCCCGACCGCGTGCCCATCTGCGCGTGGTACACGCCGGAGGCTGAGCAGAAGATGCTGCGCCACCTGGGCGTGGCCTCCCAGGAGACGGTACGTTTGCGGACCGCAGGCCAGGGTGGCGGGCTGATCCTGGCGCCGGCGCACAACATCCAGCCGGAAGTGCCGCTCGAGAACGTCCTGGCGTTCTACGAGGCAGCCAGGCAGCACGGCCGCTACCCGCTCCAACGATGAGGAGAACGCACACATGAAGACAGCCGCAGCGTTGCTGGCGGTGGCCTGGAGTGCGCTGTGGGCGCAGGAGGCGAAGAAAGCGCCGCTCACCGCCGAGGAGATCCTCGAGAAATCCATCGCCGCTACCGGCGGCCGCGCCGCCATCGAGTCGGTCACCAGCACGGTGGCGAAGGGCGAGCTCGAGATCCTCCCACAGCATGCCCACGCCCTGATCGAGTACTACGCCAAGGCGCCCGCCAAGCGGCTGATCGTCACCAAGATGGAGGGCTTCGGCGAAATCCGCCAGGGCTGCGACGGCCCCTCCGCCTGGACCCAGGACCCCGGTCGCGGCGTGCGCGAGCTCAGCGGAGCCGAGAAAGACGACACGGTGCGCGAATGCGCCTTCCACGCCGAGACCAAGTGGCGCGAGCTGTACCCCAAGGTCGAGTTGGCGGGCAAGGAGAAGGTCGGGGAGCGCGAGGCCTACAAGGTGGTGATGAGACCCGCCTCGGGCCAACCGGTGATCCGCTTCGTCGATGTCGAGAACTTCCTGCTCATCCGCCAGGTCTCGACGCGCGATTCCTCCCAGGGCACAGTCACCGTCCAGGCCGACATGTTCGACTACCGGGAAGTGGGCGGCGTAAAGATACCCTTCCAGATCAAGGAGACCATGCCGGGATTCGAGGTGCACGTCAGGATGTTGGTCGTCGAGAACAACGTCCCCATTGACGACGCCCGCTTCGCCAAGCCGGCGGCCCAGTAGGTGCGCGCAAGGGCGCCCGGGAGAATAGCGACGCTAGTGCACGGCGGCGAGTCTCTCGCCCCCCACGGCGCTCTGACGGCGCAGCCATTCCTTCCAGGCCAGGCCGACCGACCAGATGACTTCTTTGGCCTCGAAGGGCTTGGCTAACACGTCCCAGCCGCCCAGGTTGAGCACTTCGGCCCAGAGGAACTCGTCGGCGGCCCTGGAGCAGACGATCAGCGGGGGCGGCTGCTCCAGAGGCCGGGTCGCGCTCAGGATGGCCTTCCAGTCGCCATCCGGCAGGTCGCGCTCACAGATCACCACCGCGATGGCGCGGTGGCCCAGGATCTCGAGGGCCTCCCGGCAGCTTCGCGCCGGCTGGACGCCGGCGTGGGCATCGCGCAGAATGCGCTCCAAGTGCAGGTGATCGTCTTCCAGAGGACTGATTGCTAGCACTGTGGGCACACGCCCGTGGCTTTGCGCGGCCAATCGCCACCTCCACTGGCCGAAATCCAGTATAGCACCCACCCACCGCCTTGAGGGTTCAGGACAGGCGATTTTGAGGGCGGTCTAGGGGTTCTCACCGGCGCCTCCGGAGGTATAATCACGACCGGCGCAAGCCTGCGTGGAGATGACTATGAACACGCCCCAGATCCTCGAACGCCTGCAAATCCAGCCCGTGAATTCGGGCGCATGCGGCGGCGAGTGGATCGCCAGTCCGAGCGGCGGGGAGTTGGTCTCAACTAGTCCCATCGACGAGTCGGTGATCGCCACGGTCCGGATGGCAGGAGCCGAAGATTACGAAAAGGTCATGCGGCAGGCCGTCGAGGCGTTCGGCAAGTGGCGGATGCACCCGGCGCCCAAACGCGGCCAGATCGTGCGCGAGATCGGCGACGAGCTGCGAAAGCACAAGGACGACCTGGGCGCGCTGGTGTCGCTCGAAATGGGCAAGATCCTGGCCGAGGGCCGCGGCGAGGTGCAGGAGATGATCGATGTGGCCGACTTCGCCGTGGGGTTGTCGCGGCAGCTCTACGGGCTGACCATGCCGAGCGAGCGGCCCGGCCACCGCATGTACGAACAGTGGCATCCGCTGGGCGTGGCGGGCGTGGTGACGGCGTTCAATTTCCCGGTGGCGGTGTGGGCCTGGAACGCGCTGATCGCGGCGGTGTGCGGGGACTGCGCGCTGTGGAAGCCTTCCTCGGAGACGCCCCTGACCGCCATAGCGGTCCAGAAGATCTGTAACCTGGTTCTGGAACGTCACGGCTGGGAGGGCGTCTTCAATTTGGTGATTGGCCGCGGGCCGGTCATCGGCGAGCGCCTGCTGGCGGACCAGCGCATCCCGCTGGTGAGCGCTACCGGCTCCTGCCAAATGGGCTACCGCGTGGCGGAAGTGGTGGGCAAACGCCTGGGGCGCACCATCCTGGAACTGGGCGGCAACAACGGCGTCATCGTGATGGAAGACGCCGACCTCGAACTGGCGCTGCGCGCGGTGCTGTTCGGAGCGGTGGGCACGGCGGGGCAGCGGTGTACCACCATCCGGCGGCTGTTCCTCCACAGACCGATTGCGCCACGGATGACCGAGGCGCTGATGGCTGCCTATCGGCAGGTCCGCATCGGCGACCCGCTCGACCCGGCGACGCTGATGGGGCCGCTGGTGAACCGAACCGCGGTGGCCGACATGATGGAGGGCCTCGAGAAGGTCCGCCAGCAGGGCGGGGAGATTCTCTACGGCGGCCGTGCGCTGGATCGGCCGGGTGGCTGCTTCGTCGAGCCCACGCTGGTGCGGGCGCGGCCCGACATGCCGGTGCTGCGCGAGGAACTGTTCGCGCCCGTCCTGTATCTGGTCGAGTTCGAGACCCTGGAGGAGGCCATCGCCTGGCACAACGACGTGCCGCAGGGCCTCTCTTCGGCCATCTTCACCAACCACCTGGCGGCAGCGGAGGCCTTCCTGAGCGCGCGCGGGAGCGACTGCGGCATCGCCAACGTCAACATCGGCACCAGCGGGGCCGAGATCGGCGGCGCCTTCGGCGGAGAGAAAGAGACCGGCGGCGGCCGCGAGGCGGGCAGCGACGCCTGGAAAGCTTACATGCGCCGCCAGACCGTGACCATCAACTGGTCCGGCGATCTGCCACTGGCCCAGGGCATTTCCTTCGAGCTGTAACGCATGATGAGCAGCCTGATTCCCTGGCGCCGGGCGCTGCCGTACGTGTGGCTGCTGGCGGAGGTGCTGCTCTTCTACCGGCTGGTGCTGTTCACCGGCGACTACATCATTCCCCACGATCTGCGCACCTATCATCTGGGGCCGGCGTTCTTTGCGGCTAAGTGCCTGCGGGCGGGCGAGCTGCCGCTGTGGGATCCTTACACCTACTGCGGCGTTCCACTGTACGCCAATCTGCAAGTGCAGGTGTTCTACCCGCCGGCGTGGGTCACCTTCTCCCTGTCGTGGCTGTTCGGCCTGGGCAGCCTGGCGGAACTGCTCGAATGGCAGATCGCGCTGCACGTGTTTCTGGGCGGGGTGTTCACGTACTGGCTGCTCAAGCGGCTGAAGGTGGGCCGCTGGGCGGCGCTACTGGGCGCGACCATCTTCCAGCTCGGCGGCTACTTCGCCTCGCAGGCGCAGCACCTGGGCGCGATGAGCGGCGCGGCCTGGCTGCCGCTGGCTTGGTTGTGCGTGCTGCGGTTGGCGGAGGGGTTCTCGTGGCGTGGGGCGGCGGCGCTGGCGGCGAGCCTGGCGATGTCGGTGTTGGCCGGGTTTCCCGCGGTGACGGCCGTGGTGTTCATCTCCTGCGGGTTGCTGGCCGCGGTTTTGGTGCTGCTGCGGCAGGCGCCGGTGAGATTGCTGGCGGTGGTAGCTCTGGCCGGCGCGTGGTCAGGGCTGTTGGCGGCGGTGCAGCTTCTGCCGACCATGGAACTGGTAGGCCTGAGCACGGCGCCCCTGCGCGGGCAGTGGGGAGATCCGTGGGGCGGAGGCGTGCCCCTGCGCGGCCTGATGTCGCTGCTCGATCCGAACTACAACCGCGTCTTCGACCTCAAGCAGTACTCGCTGCCCTGGAACCCGACCTTTCTCTATCTGTACTGTGGCCTGCCGGGCTTGCTTCTCGTTCTGGCGGCGCTCGCGCGCTGGCGGGAGCGGCGCACAGCGGTCTTCGCACTGGTGACGTTGCTCGCGGGTCTGTGGATGCTGGGCGGCTCGACGCCGCTGGGCGACAGGTTCCTCCGGCTGCTGCCCGCGACCGTGAAGTCGCCCTTGTATCCCGAGTTCGCCATGGCCGCGTTCGTGCTGGGCGTGGCGGTGCTCGCTGGCTTGGGCGCCGAGCGGGTCTTCGCTTCAAACCGCGGGCGGTGGGCGGCGCTGGTGGTGGCGCTGGCGGCGGTGGATCTGATCGCCGCGGGTGCGGGGCGGCCCATGAACACGATGGCCGCAAAAGACGCCATGCTGGTCACTCCCGAGGAGTTCGAGGGTTCGCGGGAGACACTGGCGGGCATTCGAAGACTGGTACACCAAAGCGCACCGCCGGCGCGTGTGGACACCTTCGACGACTCCTACAACTGGGCTTCGGCGGCCGCGCTGCTGGAAGTGCCCACCGCCAACGGGAATGATCCGCTGGCGCTCCAGCGCTACCTGGCGGTGCGGCGCCTGTTCGCGCCCGGTCCGGAGTGGATCCGCTACCACCAGGTCGCGGTGCTGGACTCACCGCTGCTGGATCTGCTCAACATCCGCTACCTGCTCACCTGGGCGCCGACGGAGGCGCTGCTGCTCAAGCACCCGAAGTTCCCGCGGCTCGTGACCCTGCCGGGCCATCACGTGCACGAGAACCAGGGCGTGCTGCCCCGCTTCTTCCTGGTGGGCGAAGTGCGGCGCGCGCGCAGCCTGGAGGAGGCTTTGGCGGTGCTGCGGTCAGCCGGGTTCGATCCACGCCGCGAGGCGGTTGCGGAGGGCCTCGAGGAGGATCTGCGGCTGAACGGCGCGGGCGCGGTGCGCGTGCTGCGGTACGGCCGGCGCGAGGTGGAGTTGGAGGTGGATTGCCCGGCCGGCGCCTTCCTGGTGACGAGCGAGGTGTTCTACCCCGGCTGGCGCGCCTGGGTGGACGGGCGGGAGCGATCCCTGGTCTTGACCAACGGCGCGTTTCGCGGGCTGCCGCTGCCCGCCGGGCGCCATCGCGTGCGGATGCGCTTTGCGCCCAGGATGCTCTGGTACGGCCTGGCGGTGAGCGCGGCGGGTTGGGCGCTGCTGGGCCTGGCGCTGGCCAGATTCAGGGGAGGGCAGACATGACCGAAGCCGGAAAGGCCGATGTGCAGGCGCTGCTGCACGGGGCGGATCTCCCAAGGAAGACCGCTGCCATGCAGTATTTGGCGCAGCAGTTCCGCATCCGGGTGCTCGACATACTGCACGACAAGGGCACCGGCCACTGGGGCGGGGCCTCGTCGGCGGCGGAGCTACTGGTGGCGCTCTACTTCCACGTGATGAACATACGCCCCGAGGAACCCGGCTGGCCGGACCGCGATCGTCTGGTGGTGAGCAAAGGCCATGCCTCATGCATGCTCTACACGGTGCTGGCGCACCGCGGCTACTTCCCGGTGGCCGAACTGGACACCTTCCGGCAACTGGGCAGCCGCCTCCAGGGTCACCCTGCGATGCACTCGACTCCGGGGGTCGAGATGTCCACCGGCTCGCTGGGCCACGGCCTGTCGGTGGCGCTGGGCATGGCGCTGGCTGCGCGCCTGCTGGACAAGACCTACTGGAGCTACGTGCTCGTCGGCGACGGCGATCTGAATGAAGGCCAGACCTGGGAGGGCATCATGGCGGCGGCCAAGTACAAGCCGCCGCGGCTGGTGGCGCTGGTGGATTACAACAAGGTGCAACTGGACGGGCCGAGCGACGTGATCATGCCGATGGAGCCCCTGCCCGAGAAGTTCCGCGCCTTCAACTGGAACGTGGCGCCACACGTCTGCGACGGCCACCGGGTGAGCGAGATCCTGGAGTCGTTTGCGTGGCTGCGCCAGCAGAGCGCCTGGCCGGCGGCGGTGATCTACCGGACGCGCAAGGGCCGCGGGGTGTCCTTCATGGAGAACAATGCCCACTGGCACGGGGCCCCGATTGACGATGCCACCTACGCGCGGGCGCGGTCGGAGTTGCTGGCTACGCTCGCGGAACGGGAGGCGCAGCTATGACCGCCCGGGCCGCCGTGGCCATGCGGGAAGCTTTCGGCCAGGCGCTCGTCGCGCTGGCGCCGCAGTGTCCGGAGATGGTCGTGCTCGACGCGGACGTGTCGTCGAGCACCCGCACCGCGGTCTTCGCCGGAGCTTTCCCGGAGCGCTTCTTCAACTTCGGCGTGGCCGAGGCCAACCTGGTGGACATCGCCGCCGGCATGGCCACTTGCGGCTTGCGCCCGGTGGCGAGCACGTTCGCGGTGTTCATCAGTCTGAAGGCGGCCGAGCAGGTGCAAAGCAGTATCTGTTACAACCATCTGCCGGTGGTGCTGGCGGGCAACTACGCGGGGCTGTCGGATTCCTACGACGGGGCCAGCCACCAGTCCATTCAGGACCTCGCCGTCATGCGCGCCATGCCGAATCTGACGGTGGTGGTTCCCGCGGACGGCGTTGAGGTGGCGCAGGCGCTCGAAGCGGCCTTGCGACGCGACGGGCCCACTTACATCCGCATCTGCCGGAATCCTACCCCGGTGCTGTTCGAGGGCGCGGCGCCGCTCGAACTGGGCAAGATCCGCAAGCTACGCGATGGCGATGACGTGACCATCGCCGTCTGCGGCGTGCCGACCTTCATGGCGATCGAGGCGGCGGAACGGCTGGCGGAGCGGGGCGTCTCGGTGGATCTCCTGGAAGTCTCCACCCTCAAGCCGCTGGACGAGGCAGCGCTGCTGGCCTCCACGCGCAAAACCGGCAGAGTTCTCACGGTGGAGGAACACACGGTCTGTGGCGGCCTGGCCAGCGCCGTGGCGGAAGCGACGGCCCTGCACGGGCCCGTCCTGATGGACCGTGTGGGCTTGGAGGACTGCTTCGCCGAATCCGGCGACTACATGAAGTTGCTGGCCAAGTACGGCATCTCGGCCGAGCACATCGAGCGGCGCGCCGCGCGTCTGGCCGGCCTGCGATGTGATGCGGGGTGACGGTGAGGGCCCCTACCGCAGCAGGTCTTCGAGCTGGAGCTTGGCGTCGGTGCGCTGGTCGCGGTACTTGACAATCACCGGGGTGTAGAGCGAGAGGCCCCAGTCGCGCCCCGGCCCCCGGGCGATGGCCCGGGCGCCCGCCACCACCACGGCCTCCTCGGGGATAATGAGCGGCTCGTCGTCGCCCGCGGTGTAGACCTGGCCGCGCACCACGTCGTAAACCGGGGTCGAGCGGTTGAGGATCGTGCCCGTGCCCAGCACGGCGCGGCGCTTGACCACCGTGCCCTCGTAGACGCCGCAGTTGCCGCCAATGAGCACCTCGTCCTCGATGATGACCGGCAGCGAGCCGACCGGTTCGAGCACGCCGCCGATCTGCGCCGCGGCCGAGATGTGGCAGTTGCGGCCCACCTGCGCGCAACTGCCGATGAGCGCGTGCGAGTCCACCATGGTGCCTTCGCCCACCCAGGCGCCCACGTTGATGTACATGGGCGGCATGCAGGTCACGCCGCGGCCCACGTAACAGCCGTCGCGGATGCTCGAACCGCCAGGCACCACGCGCACGCCACTTTCCACCGTGAGCCGCTTCACCGGGTAGGTGGCCTTGTCGAAGAACGGCTGCCGCGCCGCATTCACCGACATGTCCACCAGCGCGCCCATGCGGAATCCGACCAAGATTCCCTTCTTCACCCAGGCGTTCACCCGCCAGCCGGCCTTCGTGCCCGGGTCGGGTTCGGCGGCGCGCACCTGGCCGGCGTTCAGCGCCTCCTTGAAGGCCTGAAACAGGCGGAAGTGCGCGTCCGTATAGGTTTCCGGTTTCTCCTCAAAAAGGCTCTCGATGTCAGCTTGCAGCATGAATCAGCAACCCCACGTCCTCGAGCACCTTCCGTATCCTGGCCTGACTCTCCGCCTTGGGCGCGACCAGCGGCAGGCGCCACACCGGTTCGAGCAGCCTCATGAGCGCCATGGCGGCCTTGACCGGGATCGGGTTCGACTCGACGAAATTGACCTCCATGAGCGGCAGGTACCTCCGCTGCAATCGCCGCGCCGCCGGGAAATCGTTCTCCAGGCACAGCCGCACCAGTTCGGTCATCTCGGCGGGAATCTCGTTCGAGGCCACCGAGATCAGCCCGCGCCCGCCCAGCGCGATCAGCGGCAGAGTGACAATGTCGTCGCCTGAAAGCACGGCAAACCGCTCCGGCACCTGGTGCAGGATGGAGGCGATCTGCGCGATGTTGCCCGAGGCCTCCTTGACGCCCACCACGTTGTCGATCCCCGCCAGGCGCTTCATGGTGGCGGGCTCGACGTTCACCCCCGTGCGGCCCTGGACGCTGTAAACGATGATGGGCAGCGGCACGGCGGCGGCGAGGGCCTGGTAGTGCTGGTAGAGGCCCTCCTGGGTGGGCTTGTTGTAGTAGGGCGTGACGGAAAGAAGGCCGTCGGCGCCCAGCTTTTCAACCTCCCGCGCCAGCTCGATCACCTCGGCGGTGTTGTAGCCGCCCGCGCCGGCCAGCACCGGCGTCCTGCCTCCAGCTTCCTCCACGGTGATCTCCACCACGCGCAGGTGCTCCTCGCGCGTGAGCGTGGGGTTCTCACCCGTGGTCCCACAGGGCACCAGGAAGTCGATGCCCGCTTCTAGCTGCCGCCGCAGAAGCCGGCGCAGCGTGGGCTCGTCTAGCGACTGGTCGCTCCGGAACGGAGTCACCAGCGCCGTGCCGCAACCTGTGAACATCCTCACCTCCAGAGGGAAGGGTTGCGCGCAAAGACGCCAAGGAATCGCCAAGCCCGCCAACCTATCAGGTTCCTTGCGAGCTTTGCGTGATCTTTGCGTCTTGGCGCGAACGTCATGCCTGCCGCCCGAACAGAATCTCGCTGAATTCGTAAAAGCCCCGCCGGCCCACCACCCACCGGGCCGCCTTTAGCGCGCCCCGGGCGAAGCCTTCCCGGCTGCGCGCCGCGTGCCGCAGCGTGATGGTGTCGGCCGCCGAATCGAAGCCGATCTCGTGAGTGCCCGGATGCTTGCCCGCACGGTTCGAGCCGGTGTCGATGGGGCGCGCATAGCCGGCCCGCCGCATGAGATCGGTCAACTTCAGCAGCGTGCCTGAGGGCGCGTCCTGTTTGGACGAGTGGTGAATCTCCCAGCCCCAGGCGCCGTAGTCCTCCTCGTGGGCCAGCAGGCGCGCCGCCTCCCCGACTAGGCGGGCGAAGACGTTCATGCCCACCGAGTAGTTGGGGCTCCACACCAGCCCGATGCCGCTGCGCTCGACAAGCGCGCGAACGTGCTCCAGCCGCTCCAGCCACCCCGTGGTGCCCACCACCACGTTGACGCCCAGCCCGGCCAGGCGTTCTATGTTGCCCACGACGGTGGCCGGGATCGAGAACTCCACGGCCACGTCCACCCCGCGGAGATTCTCCGGCGTCATCCCGGCCCAGTCCGGGTTGTTGAACTCGTCCAGCTTGAGCGCGACCGTGAAGCCGTACTCGGGAGCAAGCTGCTCGATCAGCCGCCCCATTTTCCCGTAGCCGACGATAGCCAGGTTCATGTCAGTCGAACACCGCCGGATCCAGCTCGGCGAAGAACTCCTGGTGCAGGCTGCGCACGGCCGGCTCGACGTCCTGCCCCGCCACTACCAGCCCCAGGTTCAACTGCGAGCCGCCCAGTGAAATCATGCGCACGTTGACCTGGGCCAGCGCGCCGAACACCCGCGCCGCCAGCCCCGCCTTCGAGCGGATGTTGTCCCCCACCAGGCACACGATGGCCTGGTCCTCCTCGACCGTGACCTCCGAGAAATCCCGCAGCTCCGCGCAGATCTCCCCGAGATGCGCCTTGTTGTCGATGGTCAGCGAGACGCTCACCTCGGAGGTGGCCAGCATGTCCACCGGCGTCTCGTAGCGGTCGAAGATCTCGAAGATGCGCTTGAGGAACCCGTAGGCCATCAGCATGCGGGTGGAGGCGATGGTCATCACCGTGATGTTGTGCTTGCAGGCGATGGACTTGAACGGGTTGGCGCAAGGGACGGTGTCGGCGAGGATGCGCGTGCCGGGCGCCTGCGGCCGCCGGGAGTTCAGGATCCGCACTGGGATGTCTTTCTCGATGGCGGGCAGCACCGTGGCGGGATGGAGGACCTTGGCCCCGAAGTAGGCCAGCTCCGCGGCCTCGATGAAGGAGATGGTCTTCAGCCGGTGCGCGCCGGGCACGGTGCCGGGGTCGGCGGTGAGCATGCCGTCCACATCGGTCCAGATCTGGATCTCCTCGGCGCCGATGCCCGCCCCCACGAGGGCGGCGGTGAGATCCGACCCGCCGCGCCCCAGCGTCGAGGTGACCCCCTCCTCGGTGGCCGCGATGAAGCCGCCCATCACCGCGACCTTGTTCTCGGCCAGCCGGGGGATGACCGCCGACAGCCGCGCGTAGGTTTCCGTGTAGAGCGGCGCGGCCTGCGTGTGCCGTTTGTCGGTCACGATGAAGCGGCGCGCGTCCAGGTGCACGCTGTCCACCTCGAACCGCCGCAGGGCCAGCGTCACGATGTGACTGGAGAGCCGCTCGCCGAAGCTGGCGATGGCGTCCCAGGAGCGCGGCGTCAGTTCGCCCAGCACCGCCAGCCCCCGGATCAGTTCCTCCAGTTCCCGGAAGTGCTCGGCGATGACCAATCCCAGCTCCGTCTCTTCGGCCTCCGAGACCACCTGGTCGGCCTCCCTCAGGTGGTACTCGCGCAGCGCCAGCAACTGCTCGAGCGCCTGCTCGCGGCGCCCGGCCACCGCGTCGGCGGCCATCGCCAGCAGCCGGTTGGTGGTCTTGCCCATGGCCGAAACCACCACCACCGGCCGGCGGTCCAGCCGGTCCTTGACGATCCCTGCTACCCGCTCGATGGCGGCCGCCGATTCGACCGACGTGCCGCCGAATTTCATCACGATCATGGTTCGAGGAGTCCTTCCGACAGCATCAGTTCGGCGTTGAGCACCGCGGCCCCGGCCGCGCCGCGCACGGTGTTGTGCCCCAACGCCACGAATTTCCAGTCCAGCACGGAGCAGGCCCGCAACCGGCCCACGAACACGGCCATGCCGCGCTCCCGCTCGGCGTCCCGCCTGGGTTGCGGCCGGTTCGGCTCCACCATGTAGATTACCGGACGGGCCGGCGCGCTGGGCAGCCCCCGCTCCTGGGGCAGGCTGCGGAAGCCCGCGAACGCGGCCAGAATCTCCTCGGCCGCGGGCTTGGCCGCCAGCTCGACGGAGACGGTTACGGTGTGGCCGTCGGTGACCGGGACGCGGTTGCAGTGCGCGCTCACCCGGGCCGCGAGCGGCTCGATGTGATCGCCCGCGAACTCACCCAGTATCTTCTGCGTCTCCTGCTCCACCTTCTCTTCTTCGCCGCTGACGAAGGGGATCACGTTGGCGTTGATGTCCATACTGGGCACGCCCGGGTAGCCGGCCCCCGAGATGGCTTGCATCGAGGTCATCAGCACCCGCCGGATGCCGAACGGCTTGAGCGGCGCCAGCGCCATCACCAGCACGACCGCAGTGCAGTTGGGGTTGGTGACAATGTACCCCTTCCAGCCGCGCTGCCGCTGCGCGGGGATCAGCTTCAAATGGTCAGGGTTGATTTCCGGCACCAGCAGCGGCACGTCGCGCTCCATGCGGTGGTTGCGCGAGTTGGAGACCACGACATGGCCGGCCTCGGCGAAAGCGCACTCGATCTCGGTCGCCACTGCGGCGTCCATGGCCGAGAACAGCAGCCGCGGAGCGCGGCCCGGACGGCAATCCTCGACTTCGAGGTCCCGCACCGGCTCCGGCATCCCGCCCTCGAGCCGCCAGCTCGTGGCTTCGCGGTACCTGCGGTTCTGCGAACGCTCGCTCGCTCCGACCCACTTCAACTCGAACCACGGATGGCCCTGCAAGAACTTCACGAAATGCTGGCCCACCATGCCGGTGGCGCCCAAGATGCCGACTTCAATTCGTCTTTGCATAAAGCTGTTTCACTATGCGGCGGTAGAACCCGACCGCGTCGATCAGTTCGCGCTTGGCGACGCGTTCCTCCAGCGTGTGCGCCACCAGCGGGCTGCCGGGCCCGATCAGGAAAGGCTCTCCCCAGGCGCCCTCGAAAACCGGGATGTCCGTGGTGAAGGGCACTACGGTGGTCTCGCAGCCCTCCAGCGAGCCCAGCCGCACCGCCGGCGCCATCAACACCTCGCGAGCTTCGGCGCGGCCGGCCACCGCGCGGGCCACGGCTTCGCGGATCGCGTCCGCGGGGCCCACCAGGCGGAACATGAGCTCCGCCCGGGCTTCGTCCGCGATGACGTTCGGCGCGCGCCCGCCGGAGATGGTTCCTACGTTGAGCGTGCTCGCGCCCAGCCACGGATCCTCGGGCAGGGGGATGCGGCGCACCGCCTCCAGCGCGTCCAGCAGCTTGTGGATGGCGGACTCGCCCAGTTCCGGAAACGCCGAGTGCGCCATGCGCCCCCGCGCCGCGAGCTCGTAGCGCAGCGCGCCCTTCGAGCCCAGCGCCAGCTTGTTCCCGGTCGGTTCGCCATTGATCAGGTACCGCGAACCGCGGCGCTCGCGCGCCGCCCGGAGCGCCCCGGCGCTGTTGCGCTCCTCGCCCACCACCACCAGCAACGCCAGGCCGCGCGTGCCTTCTTCCAGCAGATCCTCGAGCGCCTCGATCATGGCGGCCAGAATGCCCTTGGCGTCGCAGGCGCCGCGCCCGTAGATGTACTCGTCGTCCTCGCGCGAGGCGAAGAACGGCGGCACCACGTCCATGTGGGTCGAAAGGGTCACCACCGGCTCGCCCCAAGAGGCCAGAACGTTGAAGCGGCCCGCCTCGACCTCCAGGCGCTCGACCTGGCCGCCGGTCCGGCCGGCCAGCTCGCCGAGATAGTCGAGCAGGAACTCACCTACCGGCCCTTCGTGGCCGCTCACCGAGTCGATATCGATCAGCCTGCGCGTCAGCTCGAACAGTTCCATGGCGTCACCGGGAGAAGAGGGGAGGCCAGCAGGAAGGGTGCCAATTCCTGATAGCGCTCCATCCGCCCTTCACGAGACGAATGACAGTGGGCAGGTCTTAGCCTTACCCCCCAACCGCTGCGGAGGGTTCGCTTCCGGCAACGACTTCGGCGGAGACGACTGCTGCCCCTTTCACACGGGCCTCCGAAGCGCCTCGGAAACGCCAGCCCGGCTACTGATGGCCCCCGCGCCTCTATCCAGGGAACCCCCAGGATATAGAATCCGCGGCGGCGGAGTCAACTACAATGGACTGGCGGGCCGATCATGAAGAGGCTGACGGCATTCTGGCGCCGTTTTCACGCCCCGCCCTGGTTCCCCTGGGTTCTCGACGCGGTCTTGTTGTGCCTGCTGGCGGGCTGGCTGGTGAAGCCGATGTTCCGCATGGACTACTGGCAGAACTGGTCCTCCATCGAATGCACCTTCGTAGCCGATGCCCGCTTCCTGAACGAGAACTGGCCGCATCCCCAGTGGCAACCGCGGTGGTACCTCGGCACGCGGTTCGACTACATCTACCCGCCGGCTCTGCGCTACGGGACTGCGTGGATCTCCCGCACCTTCGGCGTTCCACCCGTCCGCGCGTACCACCTCTACATCTCCCTGTTCTTCTGCTTGGGCATCGCCGGGATCTACTTCTTCACGCGCGCGCTCAGCCGCTCGCGCATCGCAGCCTGGGGAACCGCGGTGGCCACGCTCCTGGTTTCTCCGGCCTTTCTGTTCCTCAAGGCTAACCGCAACGACTCGCTCGACTGGATGCCGCAACGGCTCTGGGCCCTGATGCGCTACGGCGAGGGACCGCACATCACCGCGCTGGCTTTCGTGCCCATCGCCCTGTTGTTCGGCTACCGCGCGGTGACCAGGCGCCGTCCGCTCGATTTCGCTCTCAGCGCCATCGCCTGCGCCCTCGTGGTCTCGAACAACTTCTACGGCGCCACGGCGCTGGCCGTCTTCTTTGCGGTCCTGGTGTGGAGCATCTTCATCACCCGCCGCGAGTGGCGGGTGTTGCTGCGCGCCGCCGGAATCGTCGCCCTGGGCTACGGGCTGACCGCGTTCTGGCTGGTGCCCTCCTACTTGCGGCTCAGCCTCCGGAACATGCGGTATGTCGCGCCGCCGCCCACCGCGGTCTCCAAGTGGGTGGCGCTGGCCGCGGTATTGCTTTTCCTGGCTCTCTCCTGGCGCTTCGCCCGGGGGCGCGCGGAGCGCGCCTACTCCGTCTTCCTCATGGGCTCGCTGTTCTTCTGGTCGCTGGCCGTGCTGGGAGAAGCCTTTTTCGAGCTGCGGGTCATAGGCGCTCCTTCGCGCCTCATTCCCGAACTGGACCTGGCGATCATCCTGGCCGCCGCGGAGCTCTTCCGCTGGCTGTGGCAACGTCCCTCGCGCTGGCAGAAGGCCATCCGCGTGGCCGTGGTGGTGGTCTGCGCCGCCGGTCTGGGCACCAGCTACCGCTACGTGCGGCGTCCCTGGCGGCTCTACCAGCACGATCCCGATCACCGGCAGCGCGTCGAGTACCGCATGCAGGATTGGATCGGGCGGAACATGCCTGACGCCCGCGTCTTCACCGCGGGCTCGATCCGCATGTGGTTCGATGCCTGGAACAGCCTCGCTCAGGTCGGCGGCGGCTCCGATCAGGGCCTGCTCAACGAGGTCAGCGCCATCCCTCACTGGCCCATTGCCATGGCGGAGGGGCCGGAGTCCTCGGTGCTCTGGCTGAAGGCCCTCGGCGCCGACGCCATCATCGTCAGCGACAAGACCTCGCAGGAGGAATACCACGACTACCAGTTCCCGCAGAAGTTTGCGGGGGTCCTT
>CAZIRH010000005.1:9831-32412 GCA_964541065.1 uncultured Solibacteraceae bacterium | reverse complement strand
CGTGAGCTCGGCAAGGGGCTGGTAGAGAAGATCAAGAAAGACCTGGGGCTGAGAGGAGAGTGAGCATGCTCCGCTATCCCGTGATCCTGGAACCCGACACGAACGAGACCATTCTGGTTTCGTTTCCGGACTTTCCGGAAGCCCACACCTTCGGAGACGACGAAGCCGAGGCGTTGGCGCGGGCTGCGGATCTGCTTCAAGACGTGCTCGCGGATTACATTGAGAGCCGCCGGGAGATCCCTGTTTCGTCCAAGCTCAGAAAGCAAGACCGGTTCGTGATGCTGCCTGTGCTGACCGAAGCCAAGGTGCGACTCTACGGGGAGATGCGTTCTGCCGGAGTCCGGAAGGCGGAGTTGGCCCGCCGCCTAGGTTGCCACATGCGCCAGGTGGACCGCTTGCTGGACATTCACCATGCGTCCCGCCTGGACCAGATCGAGGCCGCCTTCGCAGCACTGAACAAGCGAGTCGTCATCGACGTGCAGGAGGCTGCCTGAAAGGTGACGCTGGTCCCCCTGGTGCAGTTCGTGGAAGCCCTTGGTGCGGGCGAGTACCGCTAGCCGCGACCGCTGGCGGTGGCGCGGCGGGCCCGTCTCCATACCACGCTGAGCACTGACACCTGCGCGGGCCCTCCCAATCTGTTACTCTATATCCGACTTGGCAGGTGACACGTATGGCTACGAAAAGCGCGAAGACAGCGGCCCGCCCCCGGCGCCCCAGGGCCGAAGTTTCTGAGGAGTTTTCCGGAATCAGGAGGGAGGTCGAGAGCGCCCGGGAGGCCGCGGACGCCAAGGCCGCGGAGGCCGCGGCCCTCCGCGAGACCGAAGCCCGCCAAGCTGTGGAAGGACTCACGGTGGAAACCGCGGTCCAGCGCATCTCCGGTCTTGGCCTGGAGATCTCGAAAGCCTTGGCGGAAGTCTCCGCCAGGCTGGTCGAGGAAGTGGAGCGCCTGGCCGCGGTGCGCGAGGCCGTTGCCATCGAGCGCCGGGAACTCGAACGGCTGCACAGGATCGATGTCGCCGCCACCGCGCTGGACCAAATGGTGCAGGACTACGCCCGCGAAAAGGAGCGGCTCGAGGCCGAGATAGCCGCCCGGCGCGCCGCCTGGGAGGAGGAGGCCCGCACCGCCGAGCGCGAGCGCCGCGAGCAGGAAGAGAGCCTGAAGAAGCAGCGCCAGCGCGAGATCGACGAGTACGAGTACAAGAAGACCCTCGAGCGCAAGAAGGCCCAGGACAAGTACGAAGAGGACCTGCGGCTCCTGGAGAAGAAGAACAAGGAGAAACAGGAAGCGCTCGAGAAGGAGTGGCAGCAGCGGGAGGCGGCCCTCAAGGAGCGGGAACAGGAGCTGGCAGCTCTGCGCAAGGAGGCGGCGGAATTTCCGGCCCGCCTTCGGGCGGAGGTCGACCAAGCGGTCACCCAGGCCGTTCGCGCGGCCGAAGCGAAGTCTCAGCAGGAGATCGTGCTGCTCAAGAAGGACGCCGAGTCCGAGAAACGCTTGGCCGATTTGCAGGTCAAGACGTTCGAGGAGCTGGCGGCCCGCCAGGCCACCCAGATTGCCGCGCTCCAGAAGCAGCTCGAGGAGGCCAAGCAGCAGGTCCAGGACATCGCTCTGAAAGCCATCGAGGGCGCCTCCGGCGCCAGAGCGCTGGCGCACGTCAACCAGATCGCCATCGAGCAGGCCAAGCACCGCCCGCAAACCTGAGCGCGGCGGCGGGGCTGCACGGTGGCCAGGCGCGCGGTGAGGTGTTCCGGGCACAGAGCGAGGCTCCGAATTCGCCGCCGCTCACCTTGGCGGCCCCGTGGGTCTGTTCTCGCTGATGCCGCCGCAAGGTGCTTCGCTCACCCCACCGAGCGCGAGGGACACCTTGTGGTCCTGGACTCGCAACCCAGGCCATCACGCTCCGATGTTTCTCCGCTTTTTCAGGGTCGGCCCGGTCCCAGTGTCCAGCCGCTCTCTGAAGCCTCCCCCACTGTCTGAATCGCTGGCGCTGGTAGGACCGGCGTTGACAGCAGCGGAAGCAGGGTGTATGCTGACCGGGAGAAATCACGCGACGGGGGGCGGGCATTGTCTTGCCCGGCGCGGCGTGAGTCGTCGCAGAGCGGAGCATAGTTGGCTTCTGTCCGGCCAGGGAGGGGCCTATGGTGGATGCCCTTAGCGGTAAGGCGATCGACGCTCTCACCACGGCAGTCGCGTCCCTACTACCTGAGTCTCCCCCCGGGTTCCGGCCGAGCCTGGCCGCTAGCCCGCTCCGTATCACCCCGACCGGACTGGGCGGGTTGGTCGGAATCGATTCGGAAGCCCGGGTTCTGGGCAGACGGCTGGAGGCCGAGGTGGTGATCACGGCCAAGGCGCCCAGCCCGGAGGATCTGCTCAGCGCGGTGACCGCGATTACCCGGTCATTGCTGGCGGCGGACCGAAAGACACTCCTCGAAAAGGGCATTCTCGGCATCGGGTTGGAGGGGATGGGCCCAAAACCCACTGCGCAGGCCGAGGCGCCTGGGACATTGGAACGGGATCTGACGTTCCGAGTCCTGTTCGAGATCTTGGAGAAGCCTGGAGACGACGAGGGGATCATAAAGACCATTCCCCTCAGTATCCGAATCGGGTAAACACGAGAAAGGAGCAAACCGGAATGGCAGAGGAGTTCAATGTAGGCCAACTGGTCATCCCTGGAACGTATATCCGCGTACGCGCTGAAGCCCTGATAGCGGCTGGTGGCGTACCCACGGGCAACATTGGCATCGTAGGCACGGCAGCGAAGGGGGCGGACAAGGGCACGCAAACCCTGTCGGAGTACGCCCCGGCGGTGGAGCTGTTCGACCCCTACGACGCTCTTGCTACCAAGAAGCATAACCTGGTCCGCGCCTTAGAGGTCCTGTACCGCAACGGCGCAACTACTGTGTACGCTCGCGCCGTGGCGGCCGACGCCAAGACCGCGGATTTTGCCGCCGCTTTCGCCGAGCTGATCAAGGATAACGTGCAGATCCTGGTGGCCCCGGAACTGGCCACCAAGGACGCATTGGAAATGCTGAAGCCTCTGGTGGAGAACGGCGAGAGCCAAGGCAAGGACATGATGGCAGTGGTGGGTTCCGACGCCGCCGATGACGCCAAGACGGCGGACATCGTGAAAGCCATCGCGGCCGGGCCGCGCATCATCTTCACCGCTCCCGGCATCAAGGCGCGTGATGCGGCGGCCGGCGGCAAGGAGGTCTCTCTGCCGGGCACTTACGCGGCGGCGGCGGTGGCCAGCATGCTCAGCACGCTCAGCCCACAATCCAGCCTGACCAACAAGACTCTGCCCGGGGTGGGGGACCTGACACGCCGGTTCTCCTACGGCGAGGTCAAGGATTTGGTGGACGGCGGCGTCGTGGTGCTGGAGAAGCGGGAAGGGATCCGCGTCGTGCGCGGTGTGACCACCGACAAGGGCGCCTTTAAGCAGATCACCACCCGGCGCATCGTGGATTTCGCCAAGGCGGGCATCCGCCGGGCCGGCGATCCCTTCATCGGCCGGCTGAACAATCAGCGCGTGCGGAAAGCGCTCCAGGGCGCCATCAACGGTTTCCTCACCGGCATGGTGCAGGACGAGGCGCTCATCTCTTATGCCCTACAAGTGACCGCGACGCGGGACGATGAAATCGGCGGCCGGGCGGTGGTGAACGCCATCCTGCAACCGACCTTCAGCATTGACTTCATCGCCGTGACCCTGGTCCTGCAATAGGAGGAACTACCATGGCAAACATGAGAGTGTTCACCGGCGCGGACGGAGCGCTGACCCTGTCGCCCGCTCAAGGCCCCGAAGGCGACAAGGCCAAAGAGGTCATTTCCGCCTACGAGATGCTGACCGTGGGGCGGGTGCAGAACGTTAAGGTGGAGGTGCATTCCGATCTGAAGGCGTTCAATGAGATCGGGCAGCGCTATCCTACCGAACTGCGCCCTGGCAACATCAACATCCGGGGAACCATTGGGAGGGCGTACGTCAACGGCGCCCTGCTCAAGCTGCTGCTGGGCGAAGCGGCCAACAGCCGTCCGGCCCAGAGCTGGATCCAGCCGACCTTTAACATCACCCTGGTGGTCGAGAATCCTGCTGCGCCCGGTGTGCGCAACACGCTTACGCTCCACGAGGTGAAGATCGAGGACTGGGTCTACAATCTGCCGGAAGACGACTTCCTGCTGGAATCGGTCGGTTTCCAGGCCCTGTATCTCAGCGTACAGGATGAAGGCTGATGCTGTCGGCGGAGGAGTTGCTCGCCGGCAGCGCCCTGAGTTTTGAAGTCGAGGTGCCGGCGGAAGTCCTGCATCCCTCGCTGGCGGGCGCGGGCGAGGGCGGCCCGGGCAAGGTGAAGCTCCGGCCGCTGACGGTCCAGGACCTCCAGGTCATCTCGCGCGCCGCCAAGGAGAGCGACTCGCTGGTAGCCACCCTGCTGGTGCAGCGGGCCTTACTGGAGCCGCAGATGACGGTGGCCCAGGTGGCTGCCATGCGTGCCGGTCTGGTCCACTACTTGGTCGAACAGGTCAATCGGATCAGCGGCATCACGACCGCGGCCGAGCAGCTCACTAGCGCCATGGAGGCGCCACTGGCCCGGGCGGCGTTCCTTCTGGCCAAGGAATTCGGCTGGACGCCACAACAGGTGAGCGAGCTGACTTTGGGGCAGATCCTGCTGAATCTCCAGATGCTTAAGGAGAGTCAGCGCCGTGCCCCCTGAGACGCAGTCAGCGGGTGTTCGCGCGGTGCGCCAGGTGCTTTGGGCGCTGGGTCGTCCTGTGTCCGAGTTGTTAGTCTCCTTTGGGGCGGCGGAGGACTGCGGGGTTCTGCACGTTCCCCTGCCCTTGGTGGACGTGGCGCTCTTCGCCGCGCTGGCGGTGGATTTCCCCCCGGAGCAGGGTAGGCTCTGGGGGGCAGGCAATCGCTCCCGGCGCGGGCCGCCGGGGACGGAGGCGCGGCTTCCCTTGCCGGTGAAAGCCCCAACCGCGTCGCGCCCCGAGTTCTCTCCGGCCCCCAGGCCCGAGCCCGGGCTGCCTCGAAGCGCACAGCCGGCCAGCGAGGAACCGCTCCGGCTGCCCGCCACCGAAGTGCGCCAGCCGATACCGCTGGCGGTACCGGGCTCGCCGCGCGCCGGCCCGAAGCCCCTTGAAACCGAATCGAGGGAAGTTCAGCCGCCGGGGTTCCCGCTGACGCCGGGCAGCGCGGCTCCCCCCGCCCCTCCAGCGGATGCGAGCCTGAGTCTGCCGGAGACTCGGCCGGCCGCGGCCGGCAAAGAACTGGCCTCGGCGTCCCGCCTGCTTCCAGAGCAGTCTCGTCCGGGTGACGCCTGGAGCCTGCTGGACCGGCTGACCCGGGAGTTGCTCGAGCCGCCGCACCAGGGCCTGCCGCGGCGGGTTCTTTCCCCGGGACTGCCACGGGAGATCGGTGGGTCCAGGTCCCCTACCCTGTCCCCCAGCCAGACAGAGGCGGGTCAGGTGCGGACAGCGCTGCCAGAGGAGCCTCTTGCGTCCCCCAGCGGGGGAGGCGTGCTGCCGGGGCACAGGGAGCGCCGGGCAGTCGAGTTCCCCGCTGCGCTTGGGACCTCGGTGATGGGCGCCGAGGAGCCAGGAGCGGCTGTGCCCGCCCGGGTTCCTGCCCGGCCGGAACTTGGCCTCTTTCCCGAGCTCGCTGCAAGCAAGCCGGCTCCTGTGGCGGGGGGAGGGTCCCCGGCCGTCGAGGCCAGCGGGGAGCCCCTGCCGGCCGGAAAACCAGAGTGCGAGCTCGAGGCCGAAGACCTTGCTGCGCTAATCAATGAAGTCCTGGTGGAGCAGGCGCGGCGCCATGGAGTGGATCTCTCATGACGGTTAAACCACTGCTGGGGGAGTGGGAAATTCCGCACATCACTTTCATGGGCACGCGTGAGCAGCGTGCCTTCGTTGAGCTGGCGGTGCCGGGCAGGGCAGGCAGCCTCTACCAGGACCTGAACACCTCGCCGGCGCGCATCGTCATCACCGGGAGCCTTTACGGTGACGAGGACCGCAACAAGTTCCTGGAGAAACTTCGCGGCCAGTATAGCGCCGGATCTCCGGTGACCTTCGTGGCGGACATTCTGACCGCCACCGACCTCCAGTACGTGGTTATCGAGGCTTTGGACTGCCGGCAAAGCGCCGACCGCCCGGAGGAGATCTCCTACCGCATGGTGCTGCGGGAGAGTCCGCCGCCCCCGCCGCCCCCGAGCCCGCTGGCCGGGCTGGACACCGGCCTGCTCGATGAGGCGCGCGACCTGGCGGATTCGGCGGGCGGGTTGCTGGATGCCATCGACGCGCTGGGAAGCGTGCCAGCGCTGAAGGACCCGACGCCGCCGTTGGAAGGCATCCTGGGCGGGGCGAAGTCCGCTCTGGACGGGCTCCAGGGAGCGTCTGGTCTGCTCGGAGATCTGTTCGGGACGAGTGAGTAGCCATGCCCAGCATCTTTGTCAATCTGGATGCCAAGATCGAGGGCGCAGGCCTCTCGACATCTCTGGGCGCCCAGGTGGACAACCTCACCGGGATTGTCACGAAGGTCACCGGGCTGATCAAACATCCGCCGCAGAGCCTGGCCGATTTGGGCACGGCACTCAACGAGTTGCCATTGCCTAGCATCGCGGTCAGCGGCAATTTCGCCGCCACCCTGAACGCCATCCGGCGCGTGGTGCCGACAGACTTGAGTTCGGTCACCGGGGGACTCAGCGCCGGGCTGGAGGGGCTCAGTCAAACCGTCGGAGCTGGCCTCGCCCAGCCACTGAAGGACGCGGTTGACGCGGTGCTGGCAATCTACCGCCTGACCCAACTGGACTGGACCTGCCGCGACATGACCACGAGCGGCGGAGGCTCAGCCGGCGCGGGCAGCCCCGGATCGCCAGCCCCTGGGGGCGCTCCGGCCCCTGGTGCTGCTCCCAGCCCGGCTTCCGGCCAGCCGGGCCTCCAGGCGGCCAGCGCGCAACTGGATGTCACCGGCAGTCTGTTGGATCGTGCCCCCTCCCCATTCACCGTCGAAGCGGCCCTGGGCTTCTTGGACAAGATCACGCGCTTCGAAGAACGCACGCTGGTCTTCCCCTTTGCGGTGCCGCTGCTGGACGAACTGGCCGACCCCCTCCAGACCCTGCATGCCTGGAGGGCCATGTCGTCCGCAGAGATCGCTGCGCAGATTGCCGCCACGCTCCAGGAGTTGGGCCAATTCGTCCGCCGCACTGCGGGTGAACCGCTGGCGGCCCTGTCGGAGGGCCTGGCTTCCGCCGCCGCCCAGCTCAACACCCAGGCCCTGGCGCAGATCGCCGCGGACCTCGCCACCGGCCTGGGGCAACTCCGATCGGCTGTCAACGGCGGCAACCTGAGCGGCACGGCCGCGGCCGTGGCTCTCATCGGCCAACGCCTGGACGAGTACGATGCCCTGCGGCCTACCCTCTCGACCGGCGTGCTGGCCCAGTTGCCCGCGCTGGAGGGCCGCTTGGCCTGCCTGGCGGACGATCTGGCCGGCCATATGGGCGTGCTGCTGGCCAGCCTTCAGCCCAGCGGGGCGCTCAACGTGCTGGACCAGTTCACCGCGCCGGCCACAGCCACCGAGGCTGCGCTGCTGGCGGAAATCCAGGGGCGCCTTCAGCCCTTGGCGGATTGGGTCAAGGCGCTGGTGGACAAGCTCGATCTGAAGGCGCTCGAGGCCCCGCTGAAAGCCGTGGCCGACGGCGCGCGCGGCGCGGTGGACGGGCTGGAGACCAGCCTGGCCGACGTCGCCGTTCAGGTGCGCGCCCTGTTCGCCCAGGTCGAGACTCTGCTCCAGCAGGTGGACATCCAGGCCCTCACCGGCGAGGTGAAAAAGGCCATCCAGGATTTTGCGGCGCAGTTGACCAAGCAGCTCACCGATCTGTTCGGACCTGTGCGCAAGGCCGTCGAAGATGTGGTCACGTCGATTGGCGGTGCGGTGGACGCCTTCAAGCCTGAGCAGGTCGTGGAGGCTCTGCGCAAGGCGGTGACCGCCATTACCGAGGCGCTCGAGGATCCTGCCGTGAAGCAGACGCTCCAGCAGATCCGCGGCGCCATCGACACCGCCACCAGGCAGTTGCAGCAGTTGTCCTTCGCCCCGGTCACAGATCAGGTCATCGCCGTCATCGAGGAGATCAAGGCCGCGCTCGAGAGCATCGACACTTCCAAGCTGAACGTGGCCCTCCAGGTGGCCTTGCAGGCGGCGGTGCAGGTCTTACCCAAGAGCCTGGAGCCCGTCACCGAGCCATTCGTCAACAAGTTTGGCGAGATGGTCGCTGAGGGGCCGGCGCCGTTGCTGGAAAAGGTGAAGGAGCAGCCGGAGAAGCTGTTGCAGAAGGTGCGCAGTTTCGAGCCTGCCGCCCTCATCGGGGAGAAGCTCTCAAAGCCCTATCAGGACTTACTGGGCCAGATGGAGGGTTTCAAGCCCACCCAGTTGCTGAAGCCGGTGGACGAGGAGTTCAACAAGCTGAAGGAGCGGCTGAAGAAGGAGGCCAACCCGGCCGCGCCTCTCCAGTTGCTCGAGCAACCTTTTGACCAGTTCCTGGACGCCTTCCGCCGCTTCCAGCCGGAAGAGATGGTCAAGCCTCTGGAAGAAGTCATCACCGGGGTGATTGACCGGATCCTGAAGGCGCTCCCGGTGGACGAGGTGCTCCAGCAGGTGGACGGAGTGCTCAAGCAGGTCGAGCAAGTGGTCGCCTTTGCCAGAAAGCTCACGGCGCTGCTCCAGAGGGTGCGCGGTCTGCTCTCCGGCTTCGCGGACTCCCACGCCCAGGTGGACGCCTGGATCGACTCCATTCTCGACAGAGTGGAGGCGATCGGCGACACCGCCGCGCTGCAACCGCGCTTTACGGATCTGGCGGCGGCCCTGGACGAGATCAAGGCCGGCCCGCTGGCGGCGCGCTTTCGCGCCGCCGCCAATCCGGTGCTGGCCGCGCTCACTGTTCTGGATCCGCGCGCGAAGCTGGCCGCGCTGGTGCAAGCGCACGGCATGTTCCCGCGCGCAGCGCTGGCGGCGCTGCCGGATTCGCCGCAAAAGGCGGCGATTACCGCCGTTCTGAACCGTTTCGATCCCCTGAGCCCCGCTTTCGGCGCTCCTTACCAGGCGCTCGAATCCCTCCGCCAGGCTCTGAGCACCGCCGCGACCCGGCTGGAGGAGACCTTGGCCGGTTGGGATGCACGCTATCACGCCGCCGACGGCGCCTTGGCCGGCTTCCGCCTCGCCGGGGCCACCCCGGCCGAGTTGCGCCAGTGGATCTTCCAGTCCCTGGAGCCGCCCGTGATCCGGCCCCTCAAGCTGCTCTTCGGCGTGCTCGAAGCCCTGGGTACGCCTCTGGGCGCGCTGCTGTCCATGGTCGAGGCGCTCCTTACGCATCTCGAAGGCAAAGTGGCCAACCTTCTGCTAGGGCCTGACTCCCTGGGCGGCATCCGCGACGCGGTGAAGCAACTCATCCAGCGCCTGCGTGACTTCAATCTCGGGTTCCTCCGTGACAGCCTCAAGGAAGTGTTTGCGCAGGTCTGCGCCAAGGTCGAGGCGCTGAACCCGGCCCAACTGCGGCAGACCATCGAGGCGGCGTTCGACGAGGTGCTCGCCACCCTTACCGTGAGCCAGGTGCTCCCCAAGACCGCCCTCGAGAAGCTTGACACCGACTACGCTGCCGTGGTGGGCAAGCTGAAGCTCCTGGATCCCAAGACACTGGTCGCCGACGTCGTGCAGCCGGAGTTCGAAACCAAGGTGATCCCGCTGCTGGAGGCCTTCGACGTGACCAAGTTGCTCACGGCCTTGCTCGATTTCGTGGAGTCGCTCAAGGGGCAGTTGCGCAGGGAGCTGGGCCGGGTCAACGACTCGTACCGCGCCATGCTGGAGGCGGTGCCTCCGATCAGCGGCGTGAGCGTGGAGGTGGACATAGGGATCTCGTGGTGAACGCCTTGGGAGTGGAGAAGCAGTGATGTCGCTGGGATACGTACTGGTTCAGCCGCAGAAGCTCAAGCGCGCCGCTGCCCTCGACGCCGACGCCGTGCTGGTCAGCGACGTCATCAGCCTGGCAGCCCGGATCGCGGCGGACGCGGATCAGGGCGGGCAGATTCTCCAGGCCCTCACCGAGGGGGTCCAGGCCACCGCGACCCGCCTTCAGGAGCGCCTGGCGGGTGGGCTGGAGAATTCCGGCCAGCGGCTCAAGGCATGGCTGAAGCCGGCCATCGACTTAGTCGGAGGGCTGATGGGGACGCCTCCCGGAGACGCGGACCCCACCGAGGGCTTAAAGCTGGTCGAGCAACTGCTGCGCAAGCTGTCGGAGACGGCCGCCCGCCTGACCCTGGATCAGCTCCGCGCCCAGGTCGCTCTGCTGCTGGACGTGCTCCAGAACGACTTCGGCCTGACCAGCGACTTCATCCGCGAGCAGGTCTGGGCGCTGTTGGAGGACGTGGCCGCGCGGCTGGAGGCCGTCCCGCCGGGAAGCGACCCCGCCGCGCGGGACAACTGTCTGGCCAGCGCCTCCGTGCTCCGCCGCGTGAAGCGGCGGCTCCATGATGAGTTCGTCTTCCCGCAGTTGAACGCCGACGCGATCGCCCGCGACCTGTTCGCCCTGCTCCAGGAATCCGGTATCCCGGGGCTGGCGGGCAAGGCCGCCTGCATGACCAGCCGGATGGCCACGGCGGTGGAAGCAGCCACCCCTCTGACCCGGCTGGTGCACTTCGCGGCGGGCGGCAACCCCGGCCGCTCGCCCAAGACCGCTCCACTCCGTCCGGGCCGTGAGCCGAAGCGGGGGCCTGCCGCCGCCCCGCCGACTCCCACCCTCCCGGACGAAGAAAAAGTCGTCCAAGAAGAAGACCGAGAAGAACCTCCCGCCGCCTCGCCGCCTCCCCCACTCCCAAAACCCACTTACTGCTGGTACGCGAGCTGGCTGCTGGGCTCCAAGAACAGGTTCTGGTCCAATTTCTTCGCTTCCTGGCCTCTGCCCTGGATGCCCAACCCCTATGACGACGTCTGGATCGACCCGGCGCGGAAAAGAGTCCTGCGCGGCAATGGCAACCCTTTCATCTCCAGGCCAACGATACTAACGGACCCCGAGACCAATGAGCCGTACGACCAGGAGATCTTGGACTGGAAGAAGATCCCGGTCATCGAGGCCACCTCCGGACCGCGCTATTCCTTCAAGAAAGCCCTCCCGGACACCATGGAGAAGTGGGCCTTTCACACTGCCTGGGCGGCCGATGCCCTGAAGACAGTGGCACACTTGAGCTCCATCGAGGAAGGGGACTGGGCCTCGAACGTGTTCCATGCGCTCGTCTACGGCACGCACCTCCTGTGCAAGGGGGCCGCCAAGAGCCCCTTGAACTGGTGGCTGCCGATCAAGGTCGATCGGGAACCCCCCTTGGCGTTGTGGTGGCTGCTGCGGGCCCCGTGGGTAGCCTTCGGCGCGTCTTTCCAAGGCATCCACAAGAAGGCTGCCTCCGTGCCCACTTTCAAGCTATGGCTTACGCTGCTGCTGGCCACGGGCGGCGAGGCTTACCTGGTGGACTCCTTCGCCGACGGCTTGCGCGACCTGCTGCTTTCCTTCGTGACCCTGTTGAACTACGACGGGCCGGCGCGCCACGAATCCTTCCCCGACGACCTGCCCGACCATCGTCCCTTGAATCGCAAGGAGATCGGGGGAATCGCCAACTCGATCACCAGTGTCTTCATCAGCCAGCTCATGGCCCGCTTGGTGGACAGGAAGGACTACTGCCACCCGGGAAAGAACGCCGCACGCTTGTGGGGGTTGTGGTGCGTTCTGGGCGGCATCGGCTTCGGCATCCTGGGCGGTTTCACGGGGGCGGTCGTGGCCGAGTGCATCGCCTGGGCAGAGGACTGGCCGGCCTTGGGGTGGCAACTGCTGAAGTCCATGGCCATGGGGGTGCTGCTCTTCTGGCCCTCGTTGTACCTGGCGGGTGAAGGCAAAACCGACGGCGGCAAGTACAATCCCCGAGGGGCGGCGTTTCCAGGCTACCCCTCGGCTTCGACTTCGCCCTACACCTTGCCCTATGCGGCGGGCGTCTCGTATCTGGTCGGCCAGGCCAACCAGGGCATCTGGAGCCACAACGACCAGACCCGCCTCTCCCAGGTGTACGCGTTTGATTTCGGGATGGACAAAGGGGATGAGGTCCTGGCCAGCCGCCCCGGCACGGTGGACCTCTTCGACGACCAAGTCCCGGATGACGTGACCGGCGGGGCCTGGAACTTCATCAGGATAAGGCACGATCTGGACGACAACGGCCAGCCGCTTCAGGCGCCCTTGGCCGGTCACGATGTCGCAGACGGCGGCGCGCCGACCGTGACCTTCGCCGAGTACGGGCATGGCATGTTCAACAGCGTCACGGACGTGTTCAACCGGCGCGGCATCGCCAGAGCGAACATCATCGGCTCCCCGGTGGTTAGGGGCCAGCCCATCATGCGGGCCAACTGCACCGGCGTGAGCTTCTACAACCACCTGCACATGCAGGTGCTGCCGGAGGTGCTCCCGCGCGGCAACCCCCGCGTGGCAGGCTCGCCGCTGAGCGGCGCGAACCCTGGCTCGGATCACACCATCCCCTTCGTGTTCCGCGACGTGAAAGGAAGGCTGGAGCTGAATCGCTTCACTTCAGGGACCGACGGCGTACCGAGCGCACTCAACTACTACACTTCCTCGACGGAAAGGCAGGGGCCATGAGCGCGCTTTCGCTGTTGGCGACTCCGGCTCCCGGCGTGCGCCGCCCCACGCTCGAGGCTAGCTTCGGCAGCGGCAGCGCCGAGGAATGGGCGCGGGCGCTGGTGGCCCTCCGCGTCGAGACGGGCCTGGCCCCCTTTGTGGACGCCGTCGAGGTGCGGCTGGCCCCTGGCGCGGGCGCGCCCGCGGTTTCGGTCGGCGACAGCGGCAGCATTTCGCTGGGTTACGAGGACGCCGGGAACGAACTGGTGTTCACCGGCGAGGTGGACCTCCTGCGGCGGAGCGTCGCCGGGCCGGCCCGCCTGGTAGGGGTCAACGGCGGCGCCAAGCTGGCACGGCTGCGGGTCAACCAGAGCTATCAGAAGCAGAAGGCGGGCGAGATCGTGGGCGACCTGATCAGCCGGGCGGGCGTCACCGCCGGCGCCATCGACGACGGCGTCGAGTTCCCGTTTTACGTCGTAGACGACCGGCGCAGCGTGCTGGAGCACATCGCCATAATGGCCCGCAAGTGCGGCTACCAGGCGTGGTTCACTCCCGAAAACGAACTGAACTTCCAATCCCCTGCCACGGGCCAGCCGGTGGAGACCTTCACCTATGGGGAAAACGTCCTCTCGCTCCAGGGGCCGGAGGCTGCGCCGGTGATCGGTTCGCTCATCACCCTTGGCGAAGGGGCCGCCGGGAGCCAGGGGGCGCAGGCCTGGAGCTGGTTGTTGAAGGACCCTTCGCCGGTCAAAGGTACGGCCGGCGCCGGGGCTCCACAGCGCGCCCGCACGGACGCCTCGCTGCGCAGCGCGGGGGCGGCCCAAGCGGCAGCGGAGGCGGCGTTGAGCGAGACAGCCCTGGTGCAGTCGTCGGGCGTGCTCCAGGCGCCGGGCGCTCCCCGGGTGACCCCGGGCTGTGGCATCGAGATCGCCGCCGCGCCGGAGGGCGCGCTGAACGGCGCGTGCCTGGTGCGGCGCGTATGTCACCGCTTCACCAAGCAGGGAGGGTTCACTACGCGGATCGTGTTCAGCAAGACCGGAGCGGCTGCCGGGCTGGGCGGTTTAGCGGGAGGCCTGCTGTGACCCTGACGCTACTGGAGACCATCCAGCGCATCGTGCAGGAAGAACTGGGCCGCCTGCGCACGGCCGAGCTGGGCGTGGTCGAGCGACAGCACCCGCATGCCGGGGCCTCCGACAAAGACAATTACGCCTGCACCGTGCGACTGCGCGACTCCGGAATCGTGCTGGAGCAGGTCCCGGTGGCCACGCCGCGCATCGGAGCGGTGAGCATTCCCGCGGTCGGCGACTTGGTGCTGGTCGAGTTCATCGGCGGTGAGGTGAGCCATCCGGTGATCGTGGGCAGCCTGTACAACGATCAGGACCGGCCGCCGGTCAGCGAGGCGGGCCAGGTGGTTTTGCACCTGCCGCTGGGTGCGGGCGACAGCGATGCCGTGCGTTTGGAGTTGCGCAGCGGCCAGAAGCGCGAGGTGACCCTCCGGCTCGGTGACGGGCTGGTCATTCAGTTGCGGGACGACGACCCGGTCGTCGAGGTCAAGGCGGCGGGAGGCAAGGCCGTTCTAAAGATCGAGCGCGACGGCACGGTCAGTTTGAACAGCCAGGCCAAAGTCAACCTGGAGGCCCCCGAGATCAACATCAAGGCCACAGGCCAGCTCAACTTGAAGGGCGACGCGGCAGTCAATATCAACTAGCGTATGGGACAACCAGCCGCCAAGCAGGGAGATCAGGTGATCGCCACCGACATCCATATCATCATGATCCCGACGCCAGGCGGGCCCGTGCCCACGCCCCTGCCGCATCCCTTCACGGGCCAGCTCGATGGCGCCCTCAGCGCCAACGTGAACATCCAGGGCAAACCCGCCGCGGTGGTGGGTAGCACGGCGACGAACACCCCGGCGCACATCCCGCAAGGCGGCCCGTTCCAGAAGCCTCCCACAAACCGCGCCACGGTTCAACTGGGCAGCCAGAGAGTGTTCATCGGCGGCAAGCCCGCCGCCCGGAACGGCGACAAAGCCATTACCTGCAACGATCCCGCGGACCTGCCCGTGGGCACCGTGGTGGCGGTAGGCAACGTGATGATCGGAGGATGAGCCGTGCCTTCTTATCCCCAATTGCTGACGGACCTCCGGCTGGGCTTGCGGCAGCATGAGCTCCGCCCGATCTACGTGGTGGAGACTGAGGAGCGCACCCCGCCCGCCAGAACCCAGCCGCTGGCAGACTTGGCTACGGCCAGCGGCCTGGACAACCTTGGGCAGGCGGTGCTGCTGCGCGTGCTGACGCCGCGTGGGGAGCTGTCGGCGCTGGGGCATCCTGAGTACGGCTCCCGCCTGCACGAACTCATCGGCCAACCCAACACCGAGACCAACCGGAACCTGGCGAAGCTGTTCATCCTGGAGAGCGTGAAGATGGAGCCGCGCATCGAGAAAGTAGTCCGAGTGACGGTCGAGCCGGCTCCCAGCAGCCCCTCCCTGCTCCGGGGAGAAATCATTGTCAAGCCCATCGGCGAAACCCGGACCGTCGCCATTGGGCCCTTCACCTTGGAGTTGCAGCCGTGATCTTCCGACGCCGCACGTTTCCAGAAGTCCTGGACAATCTGCTCACCCGGCTGGTGGGCGGCCAGGCGGCCGAGGCGCATCCTTTCCCTCCCGGCGCAACGGGCCCGCCCTACCGGCACAACCTGCTGCGCACGCCGGTGGACCACATCGTCTCGGTGTACGGCGCCCGCGACGGAGAACCGCACCTGTTCCGCGCGGGTGCGGACTACAGCCTGGAGGGCGCCGGTGTGCTGGAGTGGAAGCCGCAGGCCGAGCTGCCCGACTCCGGCACGCTGATCTACGTCAACTACTCCCCGCGGGCCAGCCGACCGGTGCTGACCGATATCCAGACGGGCAGCGTGGTGCGCACGCTGGCCGAGTCGGTGGCCCTGGAGATGGCCTCCCTGTATGCCCAGTTGCAGGCCGTATACGAGGCCGGATTCATCGACACCGCCACGGGCAAGTCCCTGGACCACGTGGTGGCGCTGCTGGCGATGACCCGCATCAGCGGCGGCCGGGCCGCCGGCGAGGTCGAGCTCAGGCGTTCGCCGGCCAGCCGCGGCACCATCAACATACCGGCCGGCACCCGCCTGATGACGGCCGACGGCAAGATCCAGTACGAAACCGTCGAGGCGGTCAGCCTGAGCGTGGAGCAGAACTCGGCCCGCGTGCTGGCGCGCGATTTGGCCATTAACGACGTGCTGCCCGCTGCCTCGCTCACCGTCATGCCCGTGCCCATCGCGGGTATCGACAGCGTCACCAACCCCGCGCCGACCGCCATCCTCACCCAGGACGAGACGGACGTGCAACTCCGCACGCGCGCGAAGAACTTCCTGCATGGCAGCGAGCGCGCCACCGTCGGGGCCCTGCTCCAGGCCTGCGCCGAGCAGGGCGTGGCGGCGGAAGTGAACGAGCGCTTCCCGGGCGGGGTCGAGATCATTCCCCACGTCGAGAGTATGACGCCCGAGTTGCAGCAGCGGCTGGACACGGCCCTGGACGCCGTCCGCCCGGCGGGTGTCCAAGTCAGACTCGCGGGCGTCGAGCCGCCCCGCAGAGTCGATCTGCAAGTGCGCCTCACCACCGCTTCCGGCCTGCTCGAGCAGGACCTCCGCGCGGCGCAGCGGGCCGTGCGCGAAAAGATCAAGGAGTACTTCGCGCAACTGCCAGTCGAAGAGAGCGCCAGCCTCAACCGCCTGGTGGGCCTGGTGATGAGTGTGCCCCAGGTCTCCGACGTGCGCCTGGTCAGCGCCCGCTGGATGGCGGACGGCCTGCCGCAAGACGTGCTCGACGCCCAGGCCGGCGTGCTCAAGCTGAAAGGCCACGCCACCGTGTTGGGCGAGCTGACCATCGTGGATCCCAGTCTTCCCACACGCCTCAACGTCGTCGTATTGCATCCCCAGGGTGCCACCGCCCCCACCCGCGCGGACATCGAAAGTGCCTTGTCCGCCTCCTTGGACTACCTCAACCAAATCAACACCGCCGAACTGCCGGCGGGCGCGCCTCCAGCGGAGCAGCAGCGGCGCGTGCTGAGCTTCTCCAAGCTGCTGCACGTCATTCCGCTTCCGGGCAAGGCTGGCGTGTTCCTCAAGAGCTATGACGACCAGGTCGCCCAGGGGCAGGCCCCGGCCCTCCCCAGCGAAACCACGGTCCAGCCCTACCAGGTCCAGTTTGTCATCACGCGGCTGGACGGGCTCAGCACGATCCTGGCCAAGGCCGCGGACGCCCCCTTCAAGCTGGAGCCGCTCGAGCGTCTGTCGCTGAGCAAAGTCGAGGTTCAACAGGAGGCTGGCGGTGGATAGATACCAGAACATCCGCGACCGCCTGCACAGCCTGTACCGGCCGGAGGACCGCGACACCGGCCTGCTGGTGCAGTTCCTGCGGACCGCGGCCCGCCTGCTGGATGGCGTGGACAGCGAGGCCAACTCTGTCATGCAAGCGCACTGGTTCGCTTACGCGGACCGCGCGCTCTACGACCCTTTCTTCAACCGGCAGAGAGCCTTGGGGGGACTGCCACAGTTGACCCCGGATGCCCCGGAGTTGCAGGACTTCCCCTACCTGCACGATCTGGCCCGCCTGGCGGCGCTGCTTTCGCTGGCCCCCTGGCAGGACCCGCCCTCCAGCCGGCACCTAGTCGAGACCTTTCGCCAGTACGTGGGACGTATCGTCAAGTTGTACACGCGGGGCCTGGGGACGCGCGAGGCGCTCCGCCGGATGACCGAGGCGCAGTTGCCGGTCGATAAGGACGCGCCGGCCGGCCAGCGCGACCGGCCTTTCTGGATCGAGGAGTTCCCGCCCTCCCCGGACGCCGAGACCTTGACGGTTCACGACCTGATCGCGCCCGTCAACTTGGTGGGCCCGCTGATGCGTTGGGAGCTGAACCACGACGGCCTCGAACCGGCTCCGCCCACCATTTACATCGAGGGGCTTCCGCCCCAACTGGGCCTGGTGGACGCCGCCATCAATCCGTCGATCGAGTTGTACCAAGCGCAGTTTCCGCGCCTGGCGATCGCATATGCCGGCACGGTGGCCCCCGGGCAGACGCTACGCCTGCGCCCCGCCTACTGCTCGTGGCTGGCTTCCAATGGGCTGCTGCGGGCGGAGTCCCTTTCCGACCCGACTGCCCCCGGGCCGTGGAGCCGGGTTCCGGGCGTTTCCGAATTCCCGGTGACCGCCCTCCACCAGGCGCAGGATCGCACGCTGTGGGCGGCCACGGACCAAGACGGCGCGGCTGCGCTCCACCGCCATGACGGGACCGCGTGGACAGCCGCTCTGAGCGGGCTGGCCAGGGTCCACTGTCTGGCTGAAGACGGCGACGATCTGCTGATCGGCACCCAGACCGGCCTGCTCCGCATGCCGCTGCACCCGAAGGGTAACTACGCCGCCACTGCCGTGCTCGCCGGCGTGGCGGTCTTTGCTTCGTATCGGACGCGCGAAGGCGATCTCTGGCTCGGCACGGCCGCTGGGGCCCGGGTGCTGAAGCCCAACGGCCCCACGCCTCTGCCGGATACCGAGGTGTTCTCCATCGCCCAGGACGACGCGGGCACCTTGTACTTCGGGACCGCGCTGGGCCTCTTCCAGTATCAGCCCGGCACTGGGCGGTGGTTCGCCTATTGGGGTGAGTCCTGCGGCCCGCGGGCCACCCAGTGGCGGGAGTGCTTCCCTGACAAGCCGAAGGCGGAACGCCGGTTCCCCGGGGAGACCGAGGCCTTTCTGCCCCCGGTGCGGTGTGTTCTCCGCGGGCCCGACGCCTCCTTGTGGCTGGGCACGGACTTCGGAATCGCCCGCTACACTGCGCGGCGCGCCGGGGGCCTCTCGTTTGACACCGTGCTCGAGGCTTTTCCCGATTTGGGCGCCGAGCGTGTCTCCGCGCTGGCCGTCGATGCGCGGGGGCTGGTGTGGTTCGCCACTGCGCGGGGACTGTTTCGCTACGATGGCCGGGACTTCTGGCAGTATCGGCAGCCGGCCTGGCAGCAACTGGGCGCTGCGGATACGCTATACGAGGAGGCGCTGCGGGCGGCGGGGGAGGAATTCGCATCCCGAGGCGCCTGGCGCTATGACCGGTTTTCGAAGCGATGGCAGCGATCGAGCCCCGCGGGAAGCTGGGAGCCGGTCGCGGTCACCGTTCGCTCCGCGGCCGAATCCCCGGTGACCGCCTTCTGCTGGACGGAAGGCGCCCTGGGGGAGCTGGGAAGCGGTCACGGCAAGGACTTCGCCCTTGCGCCGGACGGGGCTCCGGTGAAGTTGGTCACACGCTTCAAGCCGAACGAGCAGACCATCCTGAATGGAGGGATCCCGGCGATCCCGCGGGTCCCCGTCGGTTCGTCCGTGTGGCGGTATCTGGCGATGGAGACGAAGCCGGAACCGGTGCCCCCGCTGCGGCCGGCCTATACCCGAGAGGGCCGGCTGTTGCCCCCAGCGCCCCCCAGCCCCGCGCCCGCGGAAGGCCGCTTCGATATCGAGAGCCCGCGGCCGCGGAATGAGTTCGACGCTGCCGTGTTCGCTTACCATCCTGCCGCCAAGGTGTGGTTCGAGTGGCGCCCCAGGCGTCTGTGTGCCGTTCTGATCCGGCTGAAGAACCGCACCCCGGGCGAGCAAATCGACCCGGTGGTTCTCGACCGGGTCTACCAGGCCTGCGAGCAGGTCCGGCCCGCCGGGGTCCGCGCCCTGCTGGCGGTGGAAGAGAATACCGTGCGAGGGACAAACCATGGGACTGATTGATGATCTCACCAGGCATACCGGTGAGCTGATCAAGGCGGCGGACTGGAACACGCTGGTCACCGCCGTGGAAAACGCCCGCATCGCTCTGGAAAACCGCGTGGCCAAGGTGGAGACCGATCTGGCTGCCCTTTCGGCCAAGGTGGAGACCGATCTGGCCGCCCTTTCGGCCACGGTGCAGGCCGGCCTCGGCGATCTCACGACACAACTCAACGCCCTCACCGGCCGTGTAAATGGACTCCTGGGCCAGTACTCGCGCATCGCTCTCCGCACCACCCAGCTCACTTACGCCCTGGGCACGACCGCGGAGATCGTCGCGCAAGTCACGGACCTGGAGGGCAGGCCGCTGGCCGGGCCGACCCGTCCGTGGGTGGATTTCATTGCCTCCTGGGGCCGGTTCTCTCCGCTTGCGGGCTATGACTCACGAGGCGGCGCCACCGACCGCACCATCTCCGTGCGCGCCGACGCAGACGGCATCGCCCGTGTCCGTTTGCGCCCCGAGAACACCCAGAATGTGGCTGAAGGAGTCGAGCTCGAGATGGCAGAGTTCATGAACACCAGGCCGCAGGGCAGCACGCAAGCCATCTCCCAACTGGTGCTTCAGTCCAACACCCCGACGGAGGCAAGACCCGCCTACCAGGTGATGAGTCTGGCCTACTCTCAGAAGGCCAACACCGCCGTGCGCAACTATGCCGACGGTTACTATCAGTGGAAAGCCCGCGGGGTGGACGCCACCTCGATCGGAGACGTGGCGGCGCGCTGGCGCGACTATCGTTCCACCGTGCTGGCCTCGGTGACCTCCGATGCGGACCCCACTACGCCCGACCCCAGCCGGGGTCTGGCCTGCATCCAGGTGACCTTCCGGGATTGGCTCTGGCCGTGGATCCAGATGGGCTACCTGGTGGAGATCGCCCCTGTCGTAACCGAGGTGAAAGGCGACTTCGAAGCCAAGATCACCCCCGACTACAGGCAATCTGCCCGGCAGGTCTCAAGGGCCTTCGAGGACTTGCTGAAAGACCGTGGCCTGATCGAGCGGGAACTCTACTATGAGGCCGCACAGCGGGCGCTCGACTTGGTGAATCCTCCCGAGCACCCGGGCTTCCTCACGGATCTAACGGGAGTGTTCAAGCAGTCTATCGGGGTGCAGCGAGCGCTGGAACGGGGCAACCCGGCTTGGGTTGCCGCGGTCGGGCCGGAAGCCTTCGTGGCCATTGCCGACACCTCCACCCGGGCAGATGCCGGTTTCAGCGAAGTGGTAGGACGCGTGGACACGCTTCAGGGGCACGTGCAGGCCCACGCGGCCGGCCTGCTTGAGGTTGGCAAACTGGTGGGTGAACTAGGCGGCTCCGTGCAGGCGCTGGCCCCGCTGCCCTCCGGCCTGGCCGGCGTCGCGCAAGCGGTCAGCGCGCTCCGGGACGACCTCAACGGCGCTAATCGTGTGGCGGCCGAGCTGCGCAATGGGTTGACCGGGCTGGACGGCAGGGTGAACACGCAGGGGGGCGAGTTGAGCGAGAAGTTCATGGGCCTGAAAGACCAGTTCACGGAGGTCCAACGCACCGTACGCGAGGCGGGCACTAGGGTGGACCATATCAAAAGCTCGGTGGATAGCTTGGGCGGGCGCGTAGATGAGGTCATGAGCCCCACCGGCCCGCTGCGGACGCTGGATGCGGAGGTGCAGACGCTCCGTGGGCAGTTTTCCCCGTTCCAGGGTCTGAACGTTGCCGATGTGCACGGCAAGCTAGGGTTGCTGACGGGCTTCGATGCCCGGATCGTCGAGCTGGAGCGGCGGCCGCGGTAGACAGCCCGCAGGTGAGTGTGGACGTTGCCCGGTTCACGACCGGGGCAGGTGACTTATGAGTGCCTCAATCTCGACTGAGCTGCTTTGGGAGAAGTTCCGCGCGCTTCAGGAAGCGCTGGAGACCTCCCGTTCCAAACTGCGACGCGTCAGCCTGCGCTCGGTGGTCCCGGAGTTGTTCCTCGGGCAACCCGCTACCCTGGTGGCGCGGGTGACCGATGCGGACGGAACTCCGCTAGAGGGCGTGACGTTGACCGTGGCGGCCTCTTGGGGCCGGCTCTCCGTGGCGGCGTGCGCGTTCCCTCAGCAGGGATCGCTGGTGGTGGCGCAGACCGGCATCGATGGCGCCGTGCGACTCACGCTCCGTCCGCCCGCCGCCGCATCCCTTTTTCCGTCGCAGCAGGCGGCTCTGGAAGTCATGCTGAGCCGGCTGGATGCGACGGCAGCGACACCGCGCCAAGCCCTGCCCGGTCTCGAGGAACTGGCCCGCCAGTACTTCTGGGAGGCGAACTACGAATTTCGCCAGGCGGCTGATGTCTACCTCCAGGACCATGGCTCGCGGCAGTTCGACCTGCTGGACGGCGTGGATCCTCTGCGGGCTTGGTCATTCTTCGATTCCGCCGTGTGGGCCAGCGTTTCCGAAGCGGAATCCGAGGCGGCCTCCGGCGGCCCCGTTCAAGCCTTGTGCGTGCTTCCGCTGCGCTTCAAGGATTGGCTGGGGCCCTGGCTCCAGGCGTGCCTGAATCTGCTCCGCGGCAAGAGCACCCTGGGCGGTGACTTCCAGGAGGTGATCCGGGTCGGCCGGGAAGTGGCCCCCATACTAAACGGTTTCTACGGGAGGGTTCGCTGCTACCTGCGTGACCAGCCTGGCCTCGTGGGCCAGCATTTGGGCCGGAAGGTGGTCGAGGCGGCCGTAAGGGACTACCTGCCCTCATTGATGGACAGCCTCCCTGGCGAAATGAAGGCTCCCCTCGTCCCGGCCCTGGAGATGGCTTCGAGCCTGATGTCCACGGCCGGGCCCGCCGTGGTTTCGGCCGTGGCGGGGACTCGGGCGGATTTCCAGCGCGAGATAGGCAGGATTGACGTCCAGGTCGTCCCCGGCCTCGAGAAGCGATTGGGGACGGTGGAAACTGGCCTGGTGGGCAAGGCGGATGCCACTGCGCTCGCCTCCAAGACGGATCGCGCTGCCTTCGAGGGCTTCCGAGAGCAGGTGAGCACTTCGCTCGCGACCAAGCTTAACAGCATTACGTTCACCGCTTACAAGGAGGAGACCAGGCAAAGCCTGGCCACAAAGGCCGACACGACCGCCCTCGGCAACTTGCGTACCGAGTTCACCGAGGCCGTGCGTACCAAGGCCGACACGACCGCCCTCGGCAAC